>JBDSEW010000315.1:0-6889 GCA_039919825.1 Chitinophagales bacterium
ATCCTGTTCGGCAATCATTCCAAATTTATTACCGATAGCACAGTTGCAATTGCAATGGCATTTATCCTGTTTCTTATTCCATCAAAAAATGAAAAGGGACAAACATTACTGAGCTGGAAAGAAGCAGCGAGGCTTCCGTTCGGAATCATATTGTTATTCGGTAGCGGTTTTGCACTTGCTAAAGGCTTCGAAGAATCCGGACTGAGTAATTGGCTGGCAGGTCAGTTGCTGTTCCTGGAACATGCAAACACCATTGTAGTGATCATTGGCATTTGCCTCATCGTTTGCGTGATCAGTGAATTTGCCTCAAATGTTGCGAGCATCCAATTAGTATTGCCAATTCTCATTTCCATTCAAAAAGCAACCGGCATTTCTCCCCTGCTCCTCCTCGTTCCTGCTACGCTGGCAGCATCTCTCGGGTTTATGCTTCCTGTAGCAACAGCCCCCAACACCATCGTTTTCGGAAGCGGAAGGATTCGAAGTACGGATATGCGCAACGCAGGATCATTGCTTGATCTTGCCGGCATTATGCTGATCACCTTATTCTCCGCATTAATCGGAAGTCTCATCTGGAGATAAATGAAAAGTGTAATTTTAAAAGGATCACTTCCGGATATGCACATTTAAACGTTGTCTTCTTTTTGAACTGAATAACACTACTATATGAAAAACATTTTTCCAATCTCAATAGCTATACTGCTGATAGCAGGTGCTTCATGGCAACTCCTGTTTCTGCATGTTCAAAAAAAGACAGTCGTGCCTATTGAAGCAGAAGAAGCAGAGAATGGTGATTACTTCTTTCTTCAACACAGTTTTCCTTACGGGAAAATTGATTATGCTGCTCATCGCGCTGCAAGCACTTCATTTAAAAATGCACAATCCAATTTGCTGGCACTTAAACCAGATGGAATTTCTCAATGGGAATTTGCAGGTCCGGTAAACATTGGAGGTAGAATTGTGGACATAGAATTTGATCCCACCAATCAGCAGGTCGCTTACCTCGGTGCAGCATCAGGAGGCGTTTTTAAAACTACGGACGGAGGCAACAGTTGGTTGCCGGTGTTTGACGATGAAACCACTCTTTCCATCGGTGATATAGCAGTTGCACCTTCGAACACGGCCATTGTATATGTAGGCACAGGTGAGGCAAACGGTGGCAGCGGCTCACTTACCTACGATGCCAATGGAGTTTACAAATCAACAGATGCGGGAGTTAGCTGGACGAATGTTGGTTTGCAAAGCACCCACATGACCGGCCGAATGGCGGTGCATCCAACCAACCCTGATATTGTTTTCGCAGCAACAATGGGTGATCTGTACGGCCCCACTCCCGACAGAGGCCTTTACAAAACAACCGATGGTGGCGCAACATGGAACAATGTTTTGTTTGTGAATGATTCTACAGGTGTGATTGATGTAGTGATCAATCCGCAGGATCCTGATATCGTTTTTGCTGCCACCTGGATGCGGACCCGGCATCCAAACAGTAAAGATTATGCCGGTGTGGAAAGCGGTGTCTGGAAATCAGAGGACGGAGGTAACACCTTTTTACGACTCGGTGCGTCCAACGGGCTTCCACCGTTGAATGTTGAATACAGCCGCATCGGAATAGATTTATGTGGTGCATCTCCTAATGTAGTGTATTGCGTTTACCTTAATGATGAGTATTCTTTTGCGGGACTTTTTAAATCAGTTGACAACGGAAATAGCTGGGTGGAAACAAATGATCAGTTGCTTCAGAACAGTATGGGGAACGGACAAGGCTATTGGTATGGACGTGTTAAATGTGATCCTGTCAATCCCAACATCCTATTCCTGATAGGATTTGATATGTACAAAACAATCAATGGAGGCAACTCTTACTCTACCACCTTTAGCGGAGTTCATGTGGATCAGCATACTGTTGCCATTCATCCATTAAACGACAACTTTGTAATGCTCGGAAACGATGGTGGATTGCATGTATCTAATAGTGCAGGAAGTAACTGGACGTTTAATGCAACCTTGCCCATTTCCCAAATTTACCGGGCAGAGATTGATCCAACCAATCCCTCCAACATTTATGCAGGCTTACAGGATAACGGTACTGTCCGCACACTTTCAGGATTGCTAAATGATTACCAGCCTATCTTTGGAGGTGATGGATTTCAGTCACTGGTGAATCCAAACGACAGCTATACTATGCTGGTCGGATATCAGCATGGCAACATCTGGAAATCAAGTGATGGCGGCTTCAACTTTAACCCTTCTTATACCAATGGCATCTTCGGTACGGCCAACTGGAATTATCCATTAACCATTGATCCATTGGATGCTGAGGTAGTGTATACAGGCACGCAAAATGTTTTCCGCTCTGCTGATTTTGGTGATTCATGGACTGCCATTAGTCCTGAGTTAACAACTCTCGATAATACCGGCACGCTGATATTTGGCACGATCAGTTTTATTGATCCTTCACCGCTTGATCAAAACATCATCTATGCCGGCACCGACGATGGAAAAGTATGGAATACTTTGAATGGAGGAATTTCATGGAATGAAGTTGACAATGGCTTGCCCGAGCGTTGGGTAACGTGCGTAAAGACCGATCCTTTTGATGAACACACCGCTTACGTAACACTTTCCGGGTACCGTTTTCATGATAATGCAAACCACGTATATAAAACCATTGATGATGGTGAAACCTGGACAGACATTGGTTCCAATCTTCCGGATGTACCTGTTAATTGCATCCTTGCTGATGCTTCTCTTCAACATACACTTTACCTGGCCACCGACGTAGGTGTTTATTATACGATCAACGATGGGGGTTCCTGGGAACCTGCAGGAACAGGAATGCCCGTAGTTACCTGTGTAGACTTAAAACTGCATGAACCTACGCGAACGCTTGTTGTGGGAACATATGGAAGAAGCGTTTACAAACTGAACCTCGATGACCTTGTCGCGATACCTGCCGTATCAAATCGTGCTGCTGAATTTGATGTGTTTCCGAATCCTTTATCTGCCAATGTTGCCAATATCAATTATACAATTGAAGTTGCTGCCAGCGTAACCTTTTCGCTACAGGATTTAAATGGAAAAGTATTCAGCAGGAAAAATGTTAAGGGAATTGCAGGAAAAAATTCTTTTGCATTTGATGTAAAAAATTTCCCTGCAGGAGTGTATTTAATAGAAATGAAAGCAGGGGAAAATTCTTTCGTTCAGAAAATGATTATTCAGTAGCAGAAAGTGGTGCAACAATCCAAAGCAACACTCCCGAACTACCAGCCTGATCCTATTCGTGCCACCACTAAGAACTTCACGCTAAATTTTACGCAACACCTTTCGAGTGGTGGCACGAATCTGAAGCAGAGCCTTTGAAAAAAACATTTTACCACAAACTTTACCGATCCCATATGGATTACGATCTTTGCGCCCACCACTAAGTTTCCCAAATGATTACCTTCAACCGCCGTAACTACGACAACCAGACATTGATTGCACTTTACAAAGCACTTGTAAAGCCAAGAGTGATCGAAGAAAAAATGCTGAATCTCCTCCGGCAAGGGAAGATTTCCAAATGGTTTTCAGGAATCGGTCAGGAAGCCATAGCGGTAGGTGCAACGATGGCGCTGGATCACGATGAATACATCATGCCGCTGCACCGCAACCTCGGTGTTTTTACAACCCGTAACATGCCGTTTGTAAAACTCTTCAGTCAATGGCAGGGAAATGAACACGGCTTTTCAAAAGGCCGGGAACGCTCCTTTCACTTTGGTTCGAATGAGCACCACATTGTTGGAATGATCTCGCATTTAGGACCTCAGCTTACCATTGCAAACGGTATTTCTCTTGCACATCAGCTCAGGAAAGAAGATAAAGTATCTCTTGCATTCACTGGCGAAGGAGGCACCAGTGAAGGAGATTTTCATGAAGCATTGAATGTTGCCAGCGTTTGGAATTTACCGGTGATTTTCCTGGTAGAAAATAACGGCTTCGGACTCTCCACTCCATCTTCTGAGCAGTTCCGTTGTAAGAACCTTGCTGACCGGGCAATCGGTTATGGAATGGAAGGCATCACCATTGATGGAAATAATATTCTCGAAGTGTACGATACCATCAAAGGAGTGCGGGATTACTGCATTAAAAATCAACGACCCTATTTGGTAGAATGCATGACCTTTCGAATGCGCGGGCATGAAGAAGCCAGCGGCGTTAAATATGTTCCGAAAGAACTTATTGAAACATGGAGCAAAAAAGATCCGGTAGTGAATTATGAAAACTACCTGGTTGCAAATAATATCATTGATGAAAAATTAAAAGAAGAAGTACGCAGTGCGATAAAATCAGAAATTGAAGAAGGATTGCAGATTGCTTTTGCAGAACCTTCCTTAATTCCGGATACAGAAAAAGAATTGAATGATGTTTACGCACCTTATACTCCTGCCATCACCACGCCCTCAGGTGCTTCTTCAGAAAAAAGACTCGTAGATGCCATTGCGCAGGGAATGAAACAGGCGATGGAAAAACATCCAGACCTGATTCTGATGGGCCAGGATATTGCAGACTATGGTGGCGTATTCAAGATCACTGATGGATTATTGAATATTTTCGGTAAAGACCGTGTGCGGAACACACCCTTGTGTGAATCTGCGATTTTAGGTGCGGCACTCGGCTTATCGGTGAAAGGATTTAAGTCGATGGTGGAAATGCAGTTTGCTGATTTTGTTACCTGCGGCTTCAACCAGATCATCAATAACCTTGCAAAGATCTATTACCGCTGGGGACAAAATGCCGATGTAGTGGTTCGCATGCCAACCGGGGCAGGGGTAGGTGCAGGACCTTTTCATTCGCAAAGTAATGAAGCGTGGTTCACACACACTCCCGGATTAAAAGTGGTATATCCCTCCACTCCATATGATGCAAAGGGATTGCTGCTGGCTGCATTTGAAGATCCCAATCCTGTATTGTACTTCGAACACAAGGCATTGTACCGTAGTATTTCCGGAATGGTGCCCGATGATTATTATACTATTGAAATTGGCAAAGCAAATCTTGTTCAGGAAGGCGATGATATTTCAATTATAACCTATGGTGCAGGAGTACAGTGGGCTACTTCCACCTTCGCTGAAACTTCAACCATCGAAAATTTTTCTGCTGATATTCTTGATCTTCGAACACTTTTACCTTTTGATAAAGAAGCCATCGCAACTACCGTGAAGAAAACAGGTAAGGTGATCATACTTCACGAAGACTGCCTGACCGGTGGCATCGGCGGAGAAATTGCGGCCTTCATCTCTGAAAACTTTTTTGAACACCTCGATGCACCGGTAATGCGCTGCGGCTCATTGGATACTCCTGTTCCATTTGCTATTCCATTGGAAAATAATTTCCTTCCCAAAGAACGCTTCAAAGGAATGCTGGCCAAACTCCTGAATTATTAGACTGTTAGCACCGTCTTCATTTGTTAACTTTTTCTTATCAGTATTGATTTCACTGACAGGCAGGAACTGTTGGAAGTGATAAAAGAATACATTTAAAAAGCTCTCTTGAAGAGACATCTTGCCGAAATGCTCACCATATACCCTTTTTTGGGAAATAAAATTCCCGGATGCTGATGAGCCGTATAGATTAGACCTTTTTAAAATTGGAATGATTTCTGTAAACGCACACCCATTATTCATAACTTAAAATCAAAGCATGAAACTATTAAACATTAAACTGCTCGCCACGATGGCATTTGCAGCCTTCACTTTATTTCTCGGTGATCACTCTGTGTTCGCCCAGGAACGCGTTCCGGTAGAAACTCAGGAGATGGAAATGCAACGTGATAAAATGGCCTATGAAGACTATAATAAGGACGTTCATAGCCGATACCACATGGTGATGGATCAAGTTGACCGCATTCAAAAACAAATGGTTGAAAAGAACATCAATAATCCTTCTTTCAGAAAAGCGTTAAGTAAGTTTGAGGCACGTGCAAAAAAATTTAACGCCCACATGGAGACCGCTTCTTCAATTCCCGCTGACAAACAGGAAAAATTCAGGAAAGAAATGAGAAGTGAATTGCAGAAGTTGCACAAAGAATACAACAGGCTTCTGGATCGTTGGGAAAAGATCAAGGGCTAACTAACATCATCCCAAAAAACCCGCTTCAGCGTATGGAGCGGGTTTTTTCTTTTTCAGACCGGTATCCAGTCAGCAGGACCACCGGATATCTAGTGCTGCCAGCATTATAAAATGATCAGGTTTGTCGCTTAAAGCCCCATCCTTCCCGGCTAAGACGGGACCCCAAGGGGAAGGACTTGCTACCCGCTCTCTTCTATGATCATTATCCTGTTTAAAAATGTCTTCGTAAAATTTAATTTAGATGAGATCCTGACAGGCTCTTATACCTTGAAGGGCAATTTATTTTTCTATAAAAAAGACTTGATTATCCGTAAGTATTGATCCTTACGCTATCAATAAGGCTATCTCAAAACTTCCCTTTACATTTGGTTTACCAAAAGGTAATTCAATGAACAGATATTTACTCTTATTTCTTTGTGTGTTTTCTATTGCATCACATGCGCAAACTGTGGGCTGGTTCTATAGTAATCCGGGTGCTGCTGATGGATATATATTGTTTGCACCCGGTGAGAGCTCTAAGACTTTCCTGATCGATAAGTGCGGAAAAAAAATTCATGAATGGGAAAGTTTTTACGATCCCGGGCTGGCCGTGTACCTGCTCGAAGATGGGACACTATTACGTTGCGGATACACCAACAACAGTCAGTTTCAGGGCGGTGGACAGGGTGGCATCGTGGAAAAATATAACTGGGACAACCAATTGCTCTGGTCTTACAAAATATCCGACAGTGAACAATGCCAGCATCACGATGCGATCCAGTTACCGAATGGAAATATCATC
>JBDSEW010000339.1:0-15726 GCA_039919825.1 Chitinophagales bacterium
TGGACCGTAGTCAACAGGTTCCGAAAAACAATCAGCGAGCAAGCCATCATGCGTGCGGATACTATAGGCCTGGTTGCTTCCGCTGAAGCTGTTGGTTACTCCTGCGAAAGTATAGGCGTTTTGTTTAGCGATCATGGATGAAACAAAATCATTGCCTGATCCTGTCTCCCCATAAATCCTTGCATCAATAAAATTCCCCTCTGCATCTGCCTCGAAGGCAAGAGCATCGTAAGAGGAGGCGTAGTGATTTGCAAGCATAATCAGGTTTCCATTGGGGCTAATAAACAATTCTTCCGGACTGTCGAAAAGGAAGTTACCATAAGTGTTTGACCATTGCAGCACACCCGTGGTGTCAATCTTCAGTAAAGCGATGTAAGAAGGATTTCCGTTTCCTGCATTTCCAAAGATGTAACAGTCGTCATTCAGTTTCACCATTCCTTTCCCGTAATCAAACCCTGAAGTCCCATATACGTTCGACCAGTTCAATTGCCCGGCACTGTCGGTATTTAGAAGGTAAATGTTCTGGTTGTTGGAAAAACTTTCGCTAGTGCCGCACACCATCCATTGAGATGGCGAAATTTCCACCACCCTTGCAACTCCCTCATCGAAGCTTCCGCCATAAGAGCGTGCCCATTGCAGGTTACCATCAGCATTGAGCTTCCACAATGCAATATCACGCAGCACCAATCCCGGTTGCGTTACAGATCCGGCGAGCACCAGCGATCCATCAGAAGTTGTAATGGCTTCCTCTCCAAATGTATTATCATGCGCGATGAACTTTTTAGACCATAAAAGATTTCCATCGGCATCCGTGTGCAATGCGAACATACGCGTGAAACTATAGCCAACAGTTACGCCGGTAGAGTAGGTGATGAATACTGATGAATCAATTCCGCCCCCAAGAACAAAGCCACCATCGAATGAGACGAGGAAACGTACGTATTGATTGCAGAAAATTTCTGTATCATTAATACCGGTATAGAGAAGGTGTGATTGCTGATCGTAATAAATTTTTGTCCATGCATTTTCTCCCGTTGCACTGTATTTGGAAAGAAAGCATTCAGCATTTCCGCTGATGTTTGCTACACCTGCAAGGGCATAACCGCCATCACCTGTAGTAATAATTTCATCGGCCTGTGTGGAGGAGGAATTAAAATGGAGAACCTGTTGAAAGGTTGCTGACTGCGGGAAACCCCACGCAGGAAAGATCAGCATGGAGAAAAGCAAGATTCTTTGCACGGCAGGTTAGTTTAAGCTAAAGATACGGTATGCCTGGTATATTGCGCTCCAGCGGTGCGCGTGCAACGTCAGTAAGTTAATAGAGATTTATTTTTAATATCGGTCATGGCGCGCGCAGTTAGGCTATTTACCCACAGTATACTAGCCCAAGGTCTACCTTGCCGGAGACCTCTGCCAAGACTGTGCGATAGTTTGAGTGTATAAAATGTTTTACTCCCGTGATGTACTTGTTTCCAATTGTATTCAGTCAATTGAATTCCCCGGTTGGTAGATGTTGGTGATGCGCCGGCGAAATGATTAACGGATTTTTAACCGTTAAAGAAAAATGCTATCCTTAATAATTTATTTTGAAATTAGGAGCACATTAGTATGAACTGAATACACACAAAATGGGGCTATTGTCACCATATTGTCGTATTACATCATAATCCAATGGCATGGTAGTTGGAAGTAAGAGTTCGTACTAAATTTTCTCAACTATGAATAAAACCAATTTGATTCTCGGATCGCTGCTTATAAGTGGCGCCGCGATTTTCTCCTCATGTCAAAAAGATGCCATCACCAACGGTTTTGGTAACGAGGATATCACCAGTGCCCTTGATGAAGCGTTTGTTGACAATGAATCTGCAAAAATTGATGACATAGTGAATATTGTAGCGTATGATGATTTTTCAGGCGTACGTGGTATCATCGATCAGTTGCCAGCTTGCGCAACAGTTACATATGATACATTGATCTCTCCAAAATCTGTAACGGTAGATTTCGGTACTACACCCTGCTTAAGCGAGTGGGATAATAAGTATCGCACAGGTATCCTTAAAATCATGTGGACCGGAGCAATGAAAGAGCCCGGAACTGTTAAGACAGTATCAACAGACAATTATTTTGTTGGTGTTAATGTAGATTCACTGGACAAATTTGATTTTACTAAGACAGTCACCAACATGGGGCTGAATGCAAATGGAAATGTGCATTTTGCTATTGCTGTTCCTTCCGGAACTATTACACTGGCAGATGGTGCAATCATTACCTGGACCGCAAATCGTGATCGCGAATGGATACAGGGAATTGGAACTCCGGATCCGAATGATGATGCATTTCTGATTACCGGTGGAAGTTCAGGAATTGATCAACTGGGTCAACCTTTTATTGTTGAAATTACTACTCCGCTATTGAAAAATGCCTGCGCATGGATCGTGAGTGGTATAAAGGAAGTTACGCATGGTACCAATTTCACCCGCATAATTGATTATGGAAATGGTGACTGCGATGACCTGGCACTTGTGAAAATGAATGGTAATGAAAAAGTGATTCATCTATAGTTTCATTAGCTGAATATTGCACCCGGGAAACTTCGTAAGAGGTTTCCCGGTTTTTTTTTGACTATAAACAGGCTGCGATTAACGTTATAACATGAAGTGGTTGCCAAAATTTTAGTTGAGTAATGTAGAGAGTTGTTATGGATAGAACCGTTAAAAATGATTTAGTGGCAATAAACCTGGAGATATCTGTGCATCGTGAATATCTTTGTAAGGATACGACGCTCCAACCAGGTAAGAATGAAAATTCCGGAATTCAATTTTCGACTAACTAACTTCCTGCTTGCGGTGCTGTTATTTGGTTGCCTTTTTTTGACAGCCACACTCCTGGATTTCAATGGCCTTTATGGACAGGATGCCCACGAATATCTCAGGCTCACACGTGCATTGAGCATTTTTTTTTACGATGGAACTGCTATTTCTCATTCCTATTTTCCCATCCTGTACCCGCTTGCTGCATTCCTGATTTCAAAAATTGTTTGGAATGATATTGCTGCAATGCAATTGGTATCGATAATCGCTTTGGTTGCTTCTTTCTTTTACCTGAAAAAGTTGTTGCAACTCATACACTCTCAAGCAACATTGTTGAACGGTTACCTTGTTGCTTTCTTTTTTCTGTCTCCTTATGTTTTTCGTTTTGGATTGCTGGCCATGTCAGATATGCTTTGCTCGTTTTTTGTGCTGGCTGCTGTTTATCATGCGCTGTCCTATTCAAAATTACCGGCAGTAAAACATTCGGTACTGTGTGGACTGTTTGCAGCATTTGCGATTTCAACAAGGTATGCAGTGATCCTCCTGGTGCTATTTCCCTCATTCATTCTATTGAGAGCTATTCTTATCAATAAAGATTTTAAAGCGATAGTTTTTACACTATTCGCATTTTGTTGTGTACTGATTCCGGACTTGCTGATACGGGACCGTATTTTATTTCTGGATACAGGAAGTGAAAGCTTCTCTATCGATTATGCCGCTAATGCCTATGCATGGTCACCCGTAAATTTTTTCCGCAATACTTTTCAGAACCCTGATGGTAACCAGCACTATGATTTTTGGAACATTGTTGCTGTAACATTTAATATCATTCACCCTGCCTATCTTTTTATAGGAGCAGTATTAATTTTTTTCCTGAAAAGAAATGATTTTGCGCCACCTTCAATGAAACTCCTCTTAATAATGGTGATTGTGTATGGCTTTTTTATAGCAGGATTAAACTATCAGAATAACAGGTATCTTCTTCAAAGCTTTCCTTTTTTACTGGTAATCTTTTACCCTGCATTTTCACGAATGGTCAAAAGGTATTTTTTTAAACCAGGGATGCAACAAGTGTTTTATGCAATGATCATTCTAAGTCAGCTGGTGCTTTTCTGGTATTCTTTTCAGAAAATCCGGTTACTCAATGATACAGAAAGAGAAATTGCGTCTTCTCTGAAACCGTATGCAGGACAAACGGTGTACACCTGTTCCATAGTCGGAGCGCTTTCTTCTTACGAGGTTAATAATCCGGTGGTTGATCTTTATTTCACTCCTATCACTCATCCTGCCCCCAACTCGCTGGTGATTTTTAACTACCCTGAATTTTCAAGGTATTATGCAGGCCGGACTCCTATGTATAACTGGAATGTATTGAATGACCAGGCACCATTAAGAATCGTTCGTTCTTTTCCCAATGGATGGGCGCTTTATACTGTTGAACAACAACCGGCGGTACCATAAACTTTTTGTTTGGGTTTTTGTTTTATAAGACAATTTATGGATCATTTGTTCGTCTGATTCAATTATTCAAAGAATACATTACGACCCATTCACTGTCAAATCAGCCTGCTTCGAAAGATCATGAAGCAGCAAAAAAAGTAAGCTATGGAAACCCTCATTAGTCATCCCGTAGAAGAAATGGAACGCATTGCTGGTTCCTGGAACCAGGTAACTGTGGAACCGCATCGCTTCGGAGGGAAGGAATTCAAATTTTACGAGGCCGAGATCGGCCACATTCACTTCAATGGCATGCTTGACATTCCCTTCTCACGGGCTATCAGGGATGTGTTGCTCAGGATGGGACTGGTTAAACAACACCATTATCTTCCTGAAACCGGATGGATTTCTTTTCCAATGAAAAACAATCCTTCCTCGTTAAGTCGCGGAGCAAAGCTGTTGCGTTTATCCTATCTGTTCAGGGCAAAGCGAAAAGGGGATAAATCACTGAATATAAATGCGGAACTTAACGAGTTGAATTTTGGAACAGAGATCAATGCATTGCTGAGTACTTCGTAGTTTAGGTGATACGGCTCAGGGTGAGATTCATCACTCTATACTGAACTGTTCATGAAGAACGATGTGTTTTATTCTTCCGGCGTTCCGATATTCAGATAATTTTGTTATGCTGAACATCTAAAATAAAACGGTAATCATGAACCAGGTTGATCTATTAGCAAATGAACTTAAAAAATTATTCAACGGAGCATCGTGGATTGATGTAAATATTATAGAAACACTTTCCCCATTAAGTGCGGAGCAAGCTGCTGCTAAACCTTTTGAAAGTGTGAATTCCATATGGGAAATTGTGAATCACCTGGTAAGCTGGCGGAAGGGAGTATTAAAAAGAGTTCAGGGTGTTCATTTTCCTTCACCTGAAAACAATTTCTTCGAGCCGGTTGCTGATACTTCATCGCAGGCGTGGAAAGAAACCCTTCAACAGTTAAATAATTCCCAACAGGCCTGGAGTAAAGCACTTGAAGGAATGAATGCCACTCATCTTGGACTAAAGTGGGTACCGGGCAATCAAACAAATTATGAGCTGATCAGCGGCATCCTGCAACATGATGCCTATCACCTGGGCCAGATCGTGCTCCTGAAGAAATTTGTATAGTCCGCATCAGGTAATCACTGTCTTCCACAGCAACCTCGCACCGAAATAAATAATACCGCAGCCAACGGCTTTTGAAATAATGTTCATCGTGCGTTGTGTCATGAAGTGTTTGAGCTTGGTAGCCAGAAAAGTCTTCAGGAGATCGAAAAAAAAGTTACAAAGAACAGCAGCACCAAAAAACATGATCTTCTCTGCTTCATTATAATCTTTGTCAACTGAAACGATACTTACAGCACTCAGCCAATAAATAAATACAAATGGATTGAGGGTATTGATTACCAATCCCTTTATAGTAAATAGCAAGTGGCTGAAATGTGATGCAGGTGTGATATCCAATGGTTTTGGAGCAGCAACGGGTTTCCATAAATGATAAAGCCCAAAGATCACGAGTAAGGCACCGCCTGAAGCACCAATCACATTGCTTACCGCCTGGTTCTGCATCAAACTTCCAACACTCAAAAAAGCAGCAGCTATAATCAGCATGTCGCTTAATAGCACACCGACAGCTATGCTGATTGCTAAACGATGTCCGCGCGTGATACTGGTTTCAATAATGGTAAAGAAGATGGGACCGAATGAAAAAGCCGTGATCACACCCAATAATGCACCTTTGTAGATCAGTTCAAATAGCGTATGCATAAATCAGGGGTTGGTATCGCCGGCAGTAACTTGATTTTTGGAAGGTATAAATAAATTGCAATTTGGAGGAATGGTTATCCAAAAAAAGCCAATGCAATCAACCAAATCTCTTTATGATGGTAGCTACCTCTGTTGCATAGTGTGCACCAAATAAATTTAAATGTACGAGCAATGGATAAAGTTGTTGTACCGTCATGCGTTGTTCGTAACCTTTTTCCATAGGGAAATAGTCCTGGTAGCAGGAATAGAAAGAGCGATCGAATCCGCCAAATAATTTGGCCATTGAAAGATCCATTTCACGGTGGCCGTAATAAACTGCAGGATCAATTAAGCGCACTTTTCCGTCAACAGTGGTCAAAAAATTTCCAGACCAGAGGTCGCCATGCAGGAAGGCAGGTTTTTCAACCGGAAAAAAATCGTGCAGCTTGCTGAATAACTTTTCAAAATTAGTGTGTATTTCTTTTGGGAGCTTTTTTCCATCAATGGCTTTCTTTAGTTGGGGTTCTATTCTACAAAGGATGAAGAAGGAGTTCCAGCTATCCATAAAGCTATTGTTTTGTGGTAATGATCCTATAAAATTATCATGATCGAGACCGAACAATGGCTGTGTGTGCTGGTGCAACAAAGAAAGTTGCTGAGCGAAATGGTGCCAGAAATCCGGTGATGATTTTCCAGGTTCAATCCATTCAAGCATCAGGCCGCTATAGAGTTTATCGGTAGTGCAGTAAATGACAGCAGGTGAAATGCCTGCTACTGCATTATTCAGCAGTTCGAGTCCCTTCACTTCACATTCAAACATAGCTGCAGCACTGCCGGCAGTATTTTGTTTAAGGAAAAATTTCCCGTCAGTGGTGGATACTTCGTAACACTCATTGATGCACCCTCCGCTAACCGTACTCAGGCTATCTACTATCATCTTTTTACCCATCTTCACTGATAGCAGTTGGGCAGCACTTTCCCTGATGGCTTCAATATTTTGTTTCATTGATATTGAAAAGATACAGAAATATGGCTGGTCTTCTTAAATTTGAACATCCGATTTTCCTAAACAAACAATTACTGTTGAAACCAATCGGAAACTCTTATTCTACTAACATCTTTGGGCATCACCGATAAATGTATTCCATACTTGATATTGAAACAACAGGCAATCATGCACTCCGGCATCATATCACGGAGATTGCTATCCTCAATTTCGACGGGGAAAAAATTACCGACCGCTTCACTACGTTTGTTCGTCCTGATTCCTCCATACCTTATTTCATTACGGAATTAACCGGCATCACTAACGAAATGGTAGAGGATGCCCCTTCATTTGCCGAGGTAGCTGATGCTGTTGACGCATTTACCAGTAACCGGATACTGATTGCGCACAATGCGCATTTCGATTATACCTTTCTGAAACAAGCATTTCAGCAGGCAGGAAAGAATTTTCAGCGCAAGACTTTATGTACACTTCGACTGAGCAGAAAGATTGTACCGGGATTAAGATCTTATGCACTCGGTAATTTATGCAGTGCATTGTCTCTCGTTCAACGGCCTGTTCACCGTGCGGAAAGTGATGCAGTGGCGGCATTGGAAGTTTTCCAGTACCTCCAACGTGCTGACAATGAAGGAATAATTGAAAGTTTTCTCAATAAGAGAACATCAGAATTTAACTTTCCTCCGAATCTGCCGAAAGATGCTGTAATGCAATTACCGGAAGCGCCGGGTGTATATTATTTTCTCGACGAGCACGGAAAAATACTGTATGTGGGAAAAGCGAAGAGTTTGAAGCAACGGGTACAAAGTCACTTTTCCGGCATGTCTTCCACACGTTCCAGCACCAGGCTTATGAATCATATTCACAGGATCAATTACCGCCTTTGCGGGAATGAATTGATTGCGATGCTCCTGGAATCTGCCGAGATCAAAAAACATTTTCCGCCGTTCAACGCTGCACAAAAGATCACCACCGGAAATTATGGGTTGTACTGCTATGAAGATGGAAAGGGATACCACCGTTTCGGTATTAAAAAATTAAAAACACTGGATCGGCCGGTAGCTTCCTTTGCATCACTGGAAGGTGCACGCTCTTTTGTGACAGATAAAGTGCGCGAATTTAAACTCTGTCCAAAGCTATGTGGTTTGCAACGCAATGTGGAAGCTTGTTATGATCATGCTGCTGGTAGCTGCGATGGTGCCTGTTGTGGTAAGGTAGCTGTTGCTGAATACAATCAACGCGTCGATGGAGCGCTGGAGGCGATTCAATCAGACAGTAAGAGTTATGCGTTGATAGGTGCCGGAAGGTCGGCTGATGAATGCACAGTGATTGTAATGGAAGATGGTAAATACCTTGGATTTGGTTTCCTGGATAAAGAACGCGCACCGGCAGATTTTGCTGCTGCGAAAGAATCGATAGAACATTATAAAGACAATCGCGAAGTGCAGACCATTATTCAAACGTACCTGCGGAAGAATACAGACTACCGCATTATTGCCGCACAGAATTGAAGTTGTGATTATTTTTTACAGGTTACTTTACTTTGAAGTTTCCTTTATCGCCAGCTGCACTGCATTATAAGCATTCACTACTCCTCCGCTTGCAGATATTTTTTTCAGCTTTGCCATTTTCGGTTTCTCATCCGATGAACCGGGAAGCGTAACTTTTTTCTTCATCTTCACAACCGATTTTTTCAAAATCTCTTTTACCTGTGCAGCAGTAAGTTCAGGAAAGTAGGAACGAATCATGGTGGCAACGCCTACAGCTACTGGTGAAGCCATGCTCGTGCCCTGAAGATTGCGGTATTTGTCGTCCGGCACTGTAGCGTATATCGCCACACCAGGAGCCCAAACATCTACCGTCTTTTTTCCATAATTGGAGAAACTCGCCACATTGTTATCATAAGAGGATGCACCAACTTCGAGCCAGTTGTTGGGATAGGTTCCATCAATAAACTGATCACCCGGAAAGCGCTGGTTCTCGTCGTTGCTGATGGCATCATTGCCGGAGGCATGCACCAACAGCACGTCTTTGGAAGCTGCATATCTTACTGCATCATCCACTGTTTTCTTATCGTAGTTATAACCCTTTCCAAAACTCATGTTTACCACCTTTGCACCGTTGTCGGCTGCATATCGGATGCTGTTGGCAACATCCTTGTCGCGCTCATCTCCATCCGGAACCACTCTAAGAATCATCAGCTGTGCATGATCTGCAACGCCATTGATGCCAATGCCGTTTGTGCGATCTGCTCCAATAATGCCGGCTACGTGCGTACCATGTAACGGATCCGGACCTTTTACATCTGCATTTCCATAAAATCTTTCCGTATCATCTGCGTAGTTATCTCCAACAATACTCCGCGGATCATAATCCGGGTTGTAATGGTACTTCGCATCAGAGGCAACATCGTTCACGCCATCCTTTAATTCTTCCATCACCTCCTGTACAGAAGCACCTTCCTTTAGTATTCCAATCAGCATTTGCTGGGTCACCATTGAACTGTCACCTTCTGGTTGATACTGTTCTACCTGTTCCAGTGTTGGGTTTTCACTTCCAAGGTCTGCAAGCATATAGTTAATGGATTGCATGATGCCGCTGTAGAGGGCATAATTATACCTTGACTCCATCGACCTGGATTCAAAATCATTTTTTATGGAGACATAACGGTTATACTCATCACGGTCGGCAGGAGGTACTTCGCCTGAACTCATGTTGCCATATTTATCGCTGAGCATTTTATACAAACGGGTAAGCTCAAAAGTATCATACTGCACATTCCCATTTTTTCCGCCGATGAAATTCCATCCGTTAACATCATCGATGTAACCATTTTTATCATCGTCAATGCCATTGTCTGCAATTTCTTTTGTGTTGGTCCAGATGTTTGCTTTCAAATCCTGGTGGTTAATATCTGTTCCGCCATCAATTACGGCAACAATCACCGGCTCACCTGTACGGCCTTTCAGCAACTCGTCATACGCCTTGTTGCAGCTAACGCCAAAGTAGCCGTCTTTGACAGGATCAAGCAGGAACCAGTTTTGTGGAGGAGATTGCGCTTGTATATTCCAGCTTAATAAAGATGCGAGCAACGTAATACATCCTTTTCTAATCAGCACAGAAGTATTCATGTGAGTTATTTATCGGGGAAAATGAATTAAAAGTAGAACTGCTTACCTATAGCAAGAGAGCATTAAAATTCGCTTTGATTAAGAAACCAGCAGTGTAAATAGGCCATAAAATTAAGATTTAGCAGTGAAAGCTTTGTTTTTTAAACCTGTTTTTCGACCAATGGAAACATGGGTTCGACATACCTGCTTTTGAAATGATGATTGTGTACTCTCCGGCATCCTTCACATTAAATTCAGTCACCATTCAAAAGCTGGAAGTTGTAATTACTACCTGTGAATCAACCATAAAAAAAGCATGGAATGAATGTTAACTTTCAGTTTCAATCCAATCAGGGCAACCTGCTGTAAATGTTGTTAGCTGTCAATTTTTTTCAGGAATCATTAACTTTAAAAACAATTTTAGTTCATGTACTTCAATCAGCATATTGAAACGCTCCCGCTTGCCAAACTGCGTGTACTGCAAAATGAAAGGTTACAGCAACTGCTGCTTTATGTAAATGACCGTGTACCATTTTATAAAAAGCAGTGGCAGACAGCAGGAGTTGATCCAGCTTCTGTTAAGTCAGTTGACGATCTGGCCAAATTACCTTTTACCACAAAAGCGGATTTACGGGATCACTATCCTTTTGGATTGTTTGCTGTACCTATGAATGAAGTGGTCAGGATTCATTGTTCCAGCGGTACGACTGGCAAGCCAACAGTGGTGGGCTATACGCGAAATGATGTGGAGATTTTTGCTGAAGTGAATGCACGCTCACTGATGGCTGCCGGAGCACAACGTGGTATGAAACTGCAAAATGCATATGGCTATGGTTTGTTTACCGGTGGGCTTGGACTGCATTATGGGGGTGAAAAGTTAGGCATGGCAGTGATTCCTGTTTCCGGTGGCATGACGGATCGCCAAATCATGCTGCTCCGCGATTTTAAACCGGAAGTGATGAGTTGCACACCATCCTATGCTCTTGCGCTGGCAGAGGAAATCAGGAAACGGGGCATCGATCTTCGTGAGCTGAATTTAAAATACATGCTGCTCGGCGCTGAACCATGGACCGAAATGATCCGTGAAGAGATTGAGCAGTCACTGAAGGTAGTTGCCACCAATATTTATGGTTTAAGTGAAATTATCGGCCCTGGTGTTTCGCAGGAAGATTTTGAAGAACGTGGTACCGGAAGCTATGTGTGGGAAGATCATTTCTTTCCGGAGATTGTTCATCCAGATACAGGACTGCCTTTGCCGGAAGGGGAATATGGTGTATTGGTTTTTACTACGCTCACCAAAGAAGCTTTGCCATTGATCCGCTACTGGACGAATGATATCACCAACCTGTATTACGATAAAAGCAGCAAGCGAACGCACATCAAGATGGGTCCCATCCGTGGCCGTGCTGATGACATGCTGATCATCCGTGGTGTGAATTTATTTCCTACACAAGTGGAAGCAGTGCTGAATGAGATGACTGAATTTTCCCCGCATTATCAGTTGGTGGTTAGGAGAGAACGAACGATGGATGAAGTGGAAGTGCTTGTGGAACTGGATGAAAATATTTACCGTGAACTTCAGATTCAGCATATGCAGGAAGCTGCTACATCAGATTTTATTCATAACCTTCAATACCGGCTTTCACAAAAAATAAAAAACAACATTGGTTTGACGATGAAGGTGAGTATTCAGAGTTATAATACGTTGCCGAGAAGTGAGGGCGGGAAGCTGAGCAGGATCAGAGACCTCAGGCCAAAAGATACTAATTGATAAATGTTGTTTTATAAATGCTATTCAGCCGGTTATCCAATTTACAATCTTCTCTGCTTTGAACCGAAAGAATGATTGTCGGATGAATAAAATGGAGCTCTGCTATGGTTTTGCTTCTCAGGAATAAAAGCACTTCCCCCACCTTTCTTCGTCCAGTTTTTTACCATCAGGTAATCGATGTAATAAATAACCTTCACTGAAAAATTATTGGTAGTTGGCGCATCGAAGGTGGTTTCGAAATTCTCCATATAATCAGACACGAGCGCATTGTCTCCCACAGCAAACTGATAAATAGCATTTTTCCAGACGATATCAATCTCACTGCCCGGTGCAAATCTCCAGCGATAGACCATATCAACAGTAAATGCATTGTAGTTGATGTTGTAATCTGCCGGATCAAATTCCTGTGACCAGGAAGTGGTGGTCAGCATTCCTTCTTCATCCAGCTCATGTACACTGTGGTAATCCGCAAATGACCAGTAGTGGCGCACGTTCATGGTAATGCCCATCTCATTATTAAATACGTAACTGCCTTCCAGCGATGTTACATTGGTGATGTTATCACGTATTCCGAAAAGGATTTTGTCACCCTCACTGTCGGCATATCCCACGTCATTGATCCAATGGTAGTTGCCATAACGAATGGAAAGATTGATGTGATCATTCGGGCGCATACCGGTTGATACATCGAAATTAAAACGGTAGCGGCCATCTTCCATGAACTTGCGGTAATTGGCATTCAAGCTGAATGCAAATTTTTTGGTGTAGTCTGATTCAAACCATCCGCCGATATTGTGATTGATAGGATAGGTGTAAAATCTTCCCGGAGTTCTTGGTTCCCAAAAGTCGTAGGTGATCACTGGTTCTGAATAGAAAAAGATACCGCCTGCGAGGTAGCTGCGGAGTTTCGTCCACCATTCACCACCAAAAGAGAAGTTGTGAAACTCATTGGGATTGTAGAGGCGCACGTAAGAAGTGTTGAGATAAAAAGACATGCTCAGGAAGGGGCCAAAAGGTTCATAAATATTGTAGGCTGCGTCTATTCCTTCTCCCCAGGTATTGTTATTGCCCAGATAGCCGAGATCATTCGGATCGTAGGTATCACTTTCAATGTACTGCCAGAGGGTACCAGTGAACTTACCGCTTATTTTCCGGAGCTTCAGACGGGTGGTATATCCTGCATCCGGATCCTTCAGGCCAGTATAAAATTTTTGACTAACAGCTCCACCTGCATAGATACCATACGATTGTTTTTTGTTGTTGAGTTGAAATTCTGTTCCGGTTACGTTTGCATCATAAGCACTCCCTTCACGCATAACGTTGGTATTGATGAGGGTAATGTAAGAGTTGTTTTTCAGCCCCTGGTCCACTACCATCACATTGTAGTTGGTAAGCGGATCCGTGAGTACCTGGCGCTCGCTATTATCGGTAGTATTGGTGATAACAGCATACGTAGGGGTTGAGACGGCATTAAAAAGTCCGAGTCCAAGATTGCTACTGGTCCGCCCGGATATTTTAGTGGCATTGATCAGTTGAGACTGGGCTGGGTTTTCCGTTACTTCCTCATTGTCTCCCGTCATGGAATACACATCATAATAGCCGATGGGAGTACCTCCCACGCGGCGCGAATAAAATAATCCGCCTTTGTTGAAGAGCTCTGTTCCCTCTGTGAAGAACTGTCGCTTTTCATCGAAACGCACTTCGAAAGGGGAAAGGTTGAGCACCTGCGCATCGGATTGTACTTGTCCGAAGTAAGGGATCAGCGTCATGTCGAGTGTGAAGGCATCGTTGATTCCGTATTTCAGATCAAGGCCGCCATTAAATCCATAACTGTTCTCGGATGGCTTATTGTTTTTATCGTAATAGTTTTCATAGTAGACTGCTACGTATGGATACAATGCCAGCCGGACGGGAGGTTTGATATTTTTGATGCCGCTAAGAATGCCTGCCTGGTTTAGAAAACCATTTTCCTCCGGGTCGATCTCACTCCAAAAAGATTTTTCGCGGCTGTGTGTGACAAACCTTCCGAAGTTGATGCCCCATGTTTGCTCAGCATCTCCGGGAAAACGCAATGCAGAATACGGGATGCGAAATTCTGCTGTCCACTGGTGATCTGTTACCGTTACTTTGCAACTCCAAACAGCATCCCAGCTAAAATCTTCACCCAAAACAGAATACTTAGCATCATTCTCCACTCCGGAAGCTGTAATGATCATTCCTACTCCATTCAGCCCGTCGCGGTAGCAGTCGATGAACACTCCAAACCAGTCCGCCACATTTAATTTATCGCGCTCGGAGAGTTCGGTGTTGATTGCTTTTTCGGAAGTATCATACATAACTGCACCGACATAGATCGCCACATCGTCGTACAAAACTTTTACTTCTGTTTTTTGCAAGGCAGGTTTTCCGGGATCTGGTTCCAACTGCATAAAATCGTTTGCAAGGGAAGCGGTGGTCCAGGGTGCATCATTCAGTTCACCATCAATCTGAATAGGTTGACTGATACGCGATGCCTGCAGCGATTTTGGAATTTTCGCAGGCGCATCCTGTGCCATGACGGCAACGGAGTGCACAACGAAAAAGAGGACCAGCAGGTACCGTTGAATCATAAAATAAAATAATGGCGAATCTATGACATGTCAGGAGGGAAAATTTTTTTATTATACATACTGATTCAGGTTACAGATCAAAGTGAAGTTTCATTCGACAAAAAATACTACTCTGGCAGGTGCCTGTTCCTATTGATCCACTTTCACGACGCTTTCTTACAATTACAACTCTTACGACATGTGAAACATAACAAAAACTTAGCATTAGATTTTGAACTTAAGGTAAAATATGCGGTTTAGCATTTCGTCAATTTCACAAAACCAAAATAAAATCAAATGATTAAAACGTATCTCATTACCGGCGCTTCCGGTAACATTGGAAAAGTATTGGCAGATCAACTGTTGTCGGCCAATCAAAAAGTAACAGTTATTGCACGCAATCCTGAAAAGCTCCATGAACTTGCTGCAAAGGGTGCCACCATTTTAACAGGTGATGTAACCAATACTGAATTCATGAGCAGGGCATTGGAGGGCTTGGATGCAGCATTTCTGATGGTTCCCCCGAACCTTGCTGCCGAAGACCAGTCATTATATGGCAAACAAGTCAGAGAATCCTATGTTACTGCAGTAAAGAAAAGCGGAATTAAAAACGTTGTATTACTCAGTAGCCTTGGTACACATAATGAGGATACAACCAGTATTATAGAAGGTCTGATGGAAATGGAAAAAGCGTTTGCTTTGTTAGATGGCGTAAATGTACTTGCTCTGCGTCCTGCCTATTTTATGGAGAACATCTATTGGCAAATCAATTCCATTCAACAAATGGGGATCATGGGTTCACCTGTTCGCGGTGATTTAGTGATGCCGATGATTGCAACGCGGGACATCGGTATATATGCAGCCAAGAGGTTGCTCGCATTGGATTTTTCCGAAAAATCGCACCAATATCTATTGGGCACCAGAGATACTTCTTATAATGAACTGGCCAGGATTTTTGGAGCAGCCATTGGAAAACCCGATCTCGCTTATGTAGCCTTCCCTTATGATCAGGCTGAACAGGCGATGGCCCAAATGATGAGTGCCGATGCCGCGAAAAGGATGGTGCAACTGGCGAAAGACCTCAGCGAAGGAGAAGCCCTGAATCACCACCTTCGTGATGCAGAGAGCACCACTACTACCACCATTGAAGAGTTTGCCCAATGGTTTGCCGGGGCTTACAAAGGAGCCGCAAGTGCTGCTGTGTAGTATAACTGT
>JBDSEW010000393.1:0-5472 GCA_039919825.1 Chitinophagales bacterium
TCGCTGCACCATTCCACCAAATGCAGGAAAGGCACCTGCCGCACATAATCCATCAGCACCTCTGCTGCCAGAGGTTCATCTTCAACGATCAGGCAGTGTAATTTTTTCATTCCATTGAAAGGCTAACAAGGTAGTAAAGGTGCCATTGTTTTTGAAAGATTCAAATGTATGAACAGGATACAATAATTCCAGTTGTCGCTTTACATTACTTAGACCAATGCCGGATGACACATAGGCGGATTCCGGTTCGGCCTCCAGATTGTTTTTCACTTCGAAATGAAGCTTGCCATCCTGTTCTTTTAAGTTTATAGAGATAATCGTTTTACCACGGTTATTTCCTGCGCCATGTTTAAAAGCATTTTCAACAATGGGTAATAACAGTAGTGGTGCAACAGTGGCCTGCATATTAGTGACGGCGTTGTTACAGCTCACTTCCACTCTTTCACCATAGCGGATCTTTTCCAGTTCAATATAATCAAGCACTACTTTCCATTCCTTATCAAGGGTTACATAGGTTTCCTTGCATTCGTGCAGCATGTAGCGGAGCAGTTGTGAAAGCTGCATCACTACCTGTGGGGTTTCCGGTGCCTGCTTTCGTGCCAACGCATATATACTGTTGAGGGTGTTGAACAAAAAATGAGGATGTGTTTGTGCACGTAAAAAATTCAATTCCGATTGCAGCTTCTCCTGAACCAGTCTTTGTTCACGTTTGGCGTCCTGCAATTGTTTTCGCATGAGTGATAAGGTGCAGGCAGCACCCACGACGGTAAGTATGTCGAGCATTCTCCAGATAAACCTGGAGATGCTTTCTGTAAGGGTATTCTGTTCCGGGATTTCATTGTGGATGACCGGTATGATAATCAACCTTAGCAATAGGTGATAAATAACCAGTGAAACAACCATCACTGCAATAGCCCCGGCCACCAATCTCCATTTTGTATGCTTTCCCATACGGGGAATTATGTAGTACATGATAAAATAGGCCATTAGTATTTTAGGCACTAACAGGATGGTCTCCGGC
Organism: Chitinophagales bacterium; assembly: GCA_039919825.1. GTDB lineage: Bacteria > Bacteroidota > Bacteroidia > Chitinophagales > UBA10324 > JACCZZ01. The sequence goes on from JBDSEW010000393.1 coordinate 1,022, forward strand.
AATAATGCTTTTGCAATTCTTACCTGCCATGAAAGATCGAAATAGGAATAGTTGATCAGAAACACATCCATGTATGTTTTCAAAAAGAGGTAGGTGCTCCAGAATAAAAGATGTAATCCGACCCGGTTCTTCATGCGCACAAGGTCGGTAGAAGTTGGTTATATGCAGTTGTAATGAGATCAACAGCTGCTTCAGCAGGATAAATAACCTGTTTTATAGGGTGCTTTTGCAGCTCCTGTGTGAAAAAGTTGTTCGTCTTTCAAAACGAGCTGCTTATCTCATTTCTAAAATGAGTGCGGTTTATTAGCCGTCATTCGCTGGAAATATAAAAATCATGAAAAGAAATGTACTCCTGCTTGCTTTGGTGATGCAATCCGCACTGAGTTATGGCCAGTTATTTACCAAAGTAACTACCGGCCCTGTTGTTACTACAGGCGGTGACAGCCGCAGTGTAAATTTTGTAGACCTGAATAAAGATGGCTGGGATGATATTTTTATCACCAATGGCCCTGAAGCCGGTGGTGTAAGTTTTTTCTATGAGAATAATGGCGATGGCAGTTTTACCAAACTTGCCGGAGATGATCTTGTAACTACATCAGCTCCCTATGATGGTGCGACTATGGCTGATGCTGATAACGACGGTGATATAGACGTGCTTGCAGTTACCTGGTTTGATAAGAAGGATTATTTTTTTCAGAATAATGGAGATGGAACTTTCACCAATCTTACTACCAGTGTTCTTAGTTCGAACAATGGATATTCTGAGACCGCGAGCTGGGGTGATTATGACAATGACGGATGGGTAGATACTTATGTAAGCAACAGCGGCGGTGACTTTAAAAATTTCCTGTTTCACAATAATGGTGACGGATCATTCACCAAGATCGCATCAGGTATCGTTACAACCGATGTTGCTACATCGCGGGGTGTAACTTGGGCTGATTACGATAACGATGGGGATGCAGATTTGTATGTTACGAATGAGGATTCCGAACCCAACAACCTGTACAAGAACGACGAAGGAGTCTTCACAAAAATAACCACAGGCCCATTGGTGAGTGACAACAGGAGCACAATGAGTGCCAGCTGGGGAGATGTAGACAATGATGGTGACCTGGATGTTTACACGGCCAATTCCGGAAATTATGTTACACAAAAAAACCAGTTGTACATCAATGATGGTGCTGGAAGCTTCACAGAGATCACAAGCGGTGATGCAGTTACAGATAATGGCTGTTCTTTTTCTTCTTCATTTGCTGATTATGATAATGATGGTGATCTTGACCTGGTGGTAAGCAATGGTTTTTGTAATGGAACCATCACCAATTTTTTATACCTGAACAATGGAAGTGGTGTTTTCGAACGCGACCTGAACAGCATCAGCGATCTTTCAACACCCTGTTCGTATGGATGTGCATGGGGCGATGCGAATAATGATGGTTTCCAGGACCTGGTGCTTGCCACCTGTAAGAATACCAGCACCGGTTCCAATCCTGATGATATTTTTTACATGAATAATGGCAATGGCAATCACTGGATAAAAATTTCGCTGACCGGTACTGAGTCCAATAAATCTGCCATTGGTGCAAGGGTGAAAATAAAAGCAACCATCAATGGAAATACAGTATGGCAGCTGCGTGAAATAACTGCTCAGTCAGGTTACTGCAGTCAGAACAGTTTGACTGCGCACTTCGGATTGGGATCAGCAACTTCTGTGGACAGTATGATCGTTCAATTTCCCGCAGGTAATGACACCGTACTGCTTAATGTTGCTGCTGACCAGCAGATCCTGGTTACAGAATCTTCTGTTACCGGCGTTGAAAATGTGAAAAATTATGCCTCCATTTCCTGCTTTCCGAATCCTGCACATGATTCATTTTTTATCCTGCTTGGCAATCGTTTTTTGATGGATGAAAAAACAATTCGTTTGTATGATGTAACCGGCAACCTGGTGAGTGAGGTTGTTTTGGCTTCCGGAATTAGCGTGATGGAATTTACAAATCCAATACCTGCAGGCATGTACATTGTGGAAGCACAGACAAAAAATAACAGGGAGCAAATTAAATTAATCGTTGAATGACGGATGCTTTGTGCTACCACTTTAAGGCAGGAGCTCAAAAAGGCTTTGATACTCTTTGAGTGGTGGCACGAATTCATCCACTTATGCTTTTATTTGGTGCAGAGGCGAAAGTTGACATTTTAAGACCCGGGATTTTGTAAGTATTCAGTATGCTTTAACCTATGATGGAATGTCAAGGCGGCATTCAATTCCTGGTATTAATTATCAGAATAGGATTCATTGATTGCGAACTCCATGCTGTAAAGATCAAAGCCATCAGCCCAATAGTCCTTAATGATTTCTTTAAGTTCAAACCCAAATTTTGCATAATACTGATGAGCCATTTGTGATGTCCTGACGGCTATCACCTTTATTCCTTCCATCTCCTTTATTTTTTGAATTCTGAATTTTGTTAATGCACTGCCAAGCCCTTTGCCCTGGCTATTGGGATGGATAATGTCCCAGGATATTCTTGCGGTAACTCCATCATTTACCAGGTTAATACCACCGCAACCCAGGATAATGTTGTCAATCTCAATCACATAATAACAATCAGCATGGTGTTCCAGGTAGTCCACAAGGTCATCTTCTTCGGTTGGTGAAAAGAATTCTGGCGTATTAAGCCGCAGCAACGCGATGATTTTTTCATGGTCTGCAGGAGTATAATTTCTGATTTTCATTGTATCCATTTAGGAATGTTGCCAGGTAAAATTAAAGCGAACATCCTGAAAAATTTATAACATATGAATCATTGAAACAGGTTTGTTACCTAATCGCTCCTGTTTTCTTACCATAACATCAAATTAATCCCCATGTATGAACAACCTTGAATATCTTTGCCGCCTCACTATCCACCACATGAAAAAACTGCTCCTTTCCTCTCTTCTTTGTTCATTCATTTTCACTGCCGGCAAAGCCCAAATTACCATCGCAACTGCCAGAACCATGTCGGAAGGTGCTACGGTTACCGTTCGCGGAATTGTCAGCAACGCCGGTGAGCTGGGAACCATCCGCTACATGCAGGATCCAACGGGTGGTATAGGTGCTTATTCTTCCACTATGAGTAATGTGCAGCGAGGCGACAGCATCGAGGTAACGGGTGTACTCGATCTGTACAACAATCTGCTTGAGATAAACCCTGTCAACAGTTTTTCGGTCATCAGTTCCGGCAATGATCTTCCTGCACCTTTCGAGGTAAATATGGCTACCGGTTTTTCAGAAACGTATGAAGGCAGGCTGGTGCAATTCAACAATGCTTCATTTATCAGCACAGGAAATTTTCAAACAGCCGCCGCAAATTATACGGCAACTGATGGTAGTGTAGCTTCTGCGGAAGTGCGTATCAATTCTACCAGCAATATTGCAGGCACCCCAATTCCAGTAGGTAACATCGGGATGATTGGCATCATGTCGCAGTTTTGCTCTTCACCAGCAATCGGTTGCACCACAGGTTACCAATTGTTGCCCCGTGATCTCAATGATTTTGTGCTGGCTGGAAATCCTCCCGTTTTCACTACTTCGCTTGGACAGAACAATATCACCGGAAATTCATTTAATGTGACTTTTGAAACGCTCAATCCCGGTTCTACGATTCTTTATTATGGTACAACTTCTTCTTTGGGATCTGCCGTCAATAATGCAACACTGGTAAACGATCATGACCTTGCTATAGCCTCGCTTTCTCCTGCTACATTATATTATGTGAAAGCTGCTTCGGTGAGTGCTTCCGGCGATACCTCTTTTTCAAATGTGGTTCCTATGATGACACAATCGCTTTCTTCCGGAACTATTAAAACTTATTTTACCAGGTCCGTGGACAATACAGTTGCACAGGGAACGAATGCAATCACCCTTGCACAAACAATGGATGATACTTTGATTGCCTATATGAACCGCACCGTATTTACGATGGACATTGCGATATATAACATGGACAACAACAATGGCATTGTGGATGCTATTAACGCGGCTTACAACCGTGGTGTTAATGTGAGAGTGATAGGTGACGGCGACAATATGGATGGTGCCGCGTGGTCACTGGTAAATGTGGGCCCGGCAAATAAAAAATTGAGTCCTACCGGGATTGACTATGGAATCATGCACAATAAGTTTGTGATCATGGATGCAGGAGCTGCAGATCCCAATAAAGTATTTCTGTGGACAGGTTCCACGAATTTTACCAACCAGCAGATAACCAACGATGCGAACAATGTCATCATCTTCCAGGATCAGAGTCTTGCAAAAGCCTACCAGTTGGAGTTCAATGAAATGTGGAGTGGTGTATTCGGGCCTGATAAATTGAATAACACCCCCAAAGAATTTAATATTGGTGGAAGCCGTGTGGAATTATATTTCAGTCCTAGTGATGATACCGAATCAGAGATCAAGCGTG
>JBDSEW010000413.1:0-8100 GCA_039919825.1 Chitinophagales bacterium
CCATTTTCGATTTTCAGGGTTGGAATAACTAACGACTCAGGACTAACGACTCGCTACTCACTACTCACTACTCACTACTAATTACTCACTCTTCACCATCTTCTTCATCACCACCCCATCTCCCGTATGCAATACACAAACATAAAATCCCGCAGCTAATTCAGCAGCATCGATATGCAATAATTGTTTGCCTGCCGGTAAGGTTTCATAGGTAACGGTCTTAATTGTTCTGCCTGAAGCATCAGTAATCGTCAGCAGCACAGGTCTAGATTCATCAAGTGAAAAGGCAATGTCAAATTCATTCTTGAATGGATTTGGATAAACGGAAAGCTCTTCTGCTACTGCTTCATCTCCGGAAATAATCATTACAGCATCACCTTCCTTGCACCCAACTCCTCCGCTGGCGAAAGTATAAAAAGTAGAAAAAATTGTGTTGCCACCGACAGAGCATTTAGCCTTCACCTTAAACTTATAATTGTTGCAACCCAAAAGTCCGGTTACAGTTAATGAGTTGGTTGGGGAGGTTAGTGTTTGTTTAACACCCGTAGAAACAGTTTTTAGGGTAACGGTATACAGGTTGGAATATTCATCGCTCCAATGGAGTATTGCAGAAGTGCCGGTTGCGTTATCAACGAACAAACCGCTTGGAACCACGCATTGTGACAGGGTCGTTTTCTTTAGGGTGGTATTTAAAATAGTTGTTGCACCACTCGTAAGCGTAACACCAGTTATTGTTTTGGTATAGTATCCTGATTTGGTAAAGGTTACATTGTAAGTTCCGGCTGTGCCATAACCTGTTTTGTAATTACCCGAAAGATCGGTATTGGCAGTAGTGTTGCTTGCCCCAACGATAGCTACACTCACGCCATTTAAATTAGCACCTCCGGTGTAGTCAGTTACTTTTCCGGTGAGCAACGAGGCGGCTACATAATTGGCTCCCAGCACAAACAGTCCTTCTTCGATATCTGCAGCAAGTATGTTGCCGGAAGGAAGATATGGATAAGCTTCCCAGCAGCCGGTATAACCACTGCCGGATTGGGGAGAGGTATCATAGTATCCGACCTTCACCAGGTTGGAAGGATCACTGGCATCAGTCAGGATCACCCCATCACGGTAGTAAGCGGTCACTAAAAAATTTCCTTTCACATGCACGTTGTGAGCAATGGTGCTGGTTCCCGGGTTAGCCTGGAAACGATCCACCTCACTGATGTTTGACAAACTGGAAACATTGTAAGCTGTTACATAAGAATTGCTGACCTCATCAGTTGTATAAAGATATTTGCCGCTGTTCGACAAAGCGGTATTATGAGTGAAGTTGCCGGGTGTTGATTGCGTAGCGAGTATAACAGGAGCAGCTTTATTGGCAACATTCACCACCTTGAACTGGCCACTGTAGATCTGTGCTGTCCACATGGTATCATTCCTTGCAAAACAATCATGCACGTAACCGTTGGTGTAAGTACCGATGTGTGTAGGATTCATGGGGTTGGTGTTGAGGTTGAGAAATAAAACCCCACCTGCACCTACATTAGATCCATTGATATAAGCAATACCGTTTTCATCGATGAACAAACTATGACCTGTTGATAATCCGAGCGATCCTCCGGTCCAGTTAACGGAGGTAACTGCATTCGGCAGGTTGGCAAGGTCCACAATCAGCAAGCCCCCACCCGACTCATTTACCACATAGGCATAATGACTCCAGGTTTTTACCTCATGCCAGAAAGAATTGCTGGTACCTACAAATTGTACCTGCGTGGGAGCGGTAGGCGTAGTTACATCCACAATGGATAGCCCGTTGTAAGCACCTACCAGCGCATACTCATTGCCATTACCATCAGCATAGCCCCAGAGGCTGCCAAGGTCGTTGGAGTAGGTGAGTTTTCCCAGGAAGGTCATGTTTTGCTGGGCTAAAAGAGCAGGGCTGAAAAAAAGTAATAACAAAAAAATGTGGCTGATTTTTTTCATTGGTTAAAAGGATTTTGAGGGCGCAAATTATTATTTTAAATGAAGAATGTTGATGATAAGGGTATGCACGTAACTATTCTTTAATGAAAACAGGCAAGTAATCCTGACGAACAGATTTTTATTTTTTTTAAATGCTCCTTTCGTCAATCCACTTGCATACGAATGGAATGATGTTCTGTTACATACCGGTAATAACCCTGTTTCTTATTTTGAATATCCTGAATTTAATTCAGGAAAAATTTCTCGCCCTGCATTCCACCAAATGTGAACTGGGTCCTTCTCTTTATGATGTTATCAGTTTGCGGTCCCGATATCAGGATATTTATAAGTGGGATCGGAGCAACCAAAGGAAGTATTCTTATCAATAAAATTTCAGGGCAACCAACTGACTCACCACACCAATAAAATAACCCAATGCAATTTCGTTGAGATCATGTGCACCAGTCAAAATGCGGCTGCTCCCAACAACTCCCGCCATCAATGCTGTTGTCATGAGTAAAAACGAATAGTCGGTTTGCGAAAGGAGGCACATGGCAAAAGTAAGTATGAATAAGCAGGCCATGGAAGCGGTGTGAATGCTTATTTTTCTAAAAATGGTAATCATGAAGCAGGCAAAAAGTGTTATGGTAGCACCAAGAATTACAATACTCAGAATTTCAGGCAAGCCTGATTTACGGAAAACAACATAAGTCCAGATATACATGGCACCACTGGTGAGGTAAGGCACCATTCGTTCCTGCTGCGATTCCATGTACAACGACTTTACAAATCCTAATCTCCAGATCAGTAAAATGGCAATCACAGGAAACAAAAAAGTATTGATGAATACGGTAAGGAAAATTTTACCCAGTTCCGTTGAATCATAGTTGGTAAACAACAAAGGGTTGGTCCAATAGATCAGCAGGAATGCATACGTTGGTAAAACCAGTGGATGAAAGAGGAAGGAAATAATTTTTGCCGCGATCTGCACGATGAATAGTTAAATACCGGTTGAAATCAACTGTTGATCAAAGTTCTTTTCTTAACCGTGCCACGGGTATTTCTAATTGTTCACGATACTTCGCTACTGTTCTTCGTGCAATATTGTATCCTTTTTCTTTCAACAGGTCGGTGAGTTTTTCGTCAGAGAGCGGTTTCTTTTTGTTTTCTACTGAGATCATGTCAAGAAGAATTTTCTTCACTTCACGCGTCGACACTTCTTCACCGCTGTCAGTGGAAAGAGATTCAGAAAAGAAGGATTTCAGACGCAGGGTTCCCCATTCAGTTTGTGCATATTTGCTGTTGGCCACACGCGATACGGTGGAAATATCAAGGCCCGTAGTTTCTGCTATGTCTTTTAGAATCATAGGGCGCAACTTCGTTTCATCACCACTCACCAGGTAATCATACTGGTATTCCATAATGGCATTCATGGTGAGCAGCAATGTTTGCTGGCGTTGGCGGATGGCATCAATAAACCATTTAGCCGAATCAATTTTTTGCTTGATGAACATCACCGCATCACGTTGCTGCCTGTCTTTTTTGGTGCCTTTCTGATAGTCGCGGAGCATGTCGCGAAACTGCTGACTGATACGCAGATCCGGCACATTCATTTGGTTGAGCGAGAGCTCCAGCATACCATCGTTGTTGGCAATATAAAAGTCAGGGATAATTATTTTCTCGAGGTCACCGGCTCCGGTGTAGGCACTGCCTGGTTTTGGATTCAGGTGAATAATTGTATTGATCACCAGCTTGAATAACTCATCATCCACTTCCATCTGCTTCTGCAGTTTCTCATAGTGCTTCTTCACAAATTCATCAAAGTAATCTTTGATTACCCTGATGGCAAGCTCTTTAATTTTTGGATTATTTACTTTTCGATCCAGTTGCAGCAACAGGCATTCCTGCAGATCTCTTGCTCCCGTACCCGGGGGATCAAAACGCTGAATAATTTTTAAAACCTCATCCAGTTCTTTTTCGGTGCAAATTACATTTTGTGAGAAGGCCAGGTCGTCAACCATTGCATCGAGCGGCCGGCGCAGGTAGCCATCATCATCAATGCTGCCGATAATATATTCACCCAAAGCTTCTTTGTGTTCATCCAGCTCTTCCATTCCAAGCTGCTCTTCCAGGTACTCGTGAAAGCTCCTGAATACAGGAATGGGAATTACCCGCTTGTCGTCCTGCTCCGGATAATTTTCATCCCGCAGTTTATAATCTGCCACATCATCATCGTCGGTGTAATCACTGAGGTCCGGCGCGTCATCCACAATCATCTCTTCTTCCTTTTCCGGTTCATTTTCATTTATGGAAGTATCTTCTTCAGTGGTCACTTCCTTTTCTTCCTTTTCAACCTCATCTATGGTTTCATCTTCATCCCGGTCACCTTCTTCTTCTTCACTTTGCTTGTCATCCCGTTCTTCTTCTGACACATCATCATCCATTCCCTCTTCAAGGGCAGGGTTTGCTTCCAGTTCTTCCTTTATGCGCTCCTCCAGCGAATCTGTTGGCACCTGCAACAGTTTTATCAACTGTATCTGTTGCGGCGAGAGCTTCTGCAACATCTTCTGAAATTGTCCTTGCTTTAACATGCTCCTTTAGTGAAATTGAATTGCGGTAAAGATAACGAGGAATCAACGTACTCCGAAAGTTTTTATGCTGAGCAGGAACTGAAATTAATGGTTATTTTCGCCCCTTTGTATAGTGATGTTGTACTAATTTTTGTTGAAATTCATTGATCATTATGAAAGTTGTTTATGTAACAGACCTGTCTAAGCACGAAGGGCAGGAAGTGACTTTGCAGGGCTGGACGGCCAACAAAAGGTCAGGCAAAGGAATTTTTTTTATCATACTTCGTGATGGAACAGGATTTTGTCAGTGTGTGGTGGATGAAAAAAGTGTGACTGCTGAAGATTTTGATAACGCAGGTAAACTGACCCTGGAAAGCTCCTGCACCATAAAAGGCTTAGTGGTAAAGGATGAACGACAGGTCGGAGGTTATGAATTGCGTGCTTCAAATGTCAGCATCATTAGCGTTGCAGGGGAATACCCAATTTCCAAGAAAGAGCATGGCGTTGATTTTTTAATGGATAACCGCCACCTGTGGCTCCGTTCGCAGCGGCAATGGGCGATTATGCGAATTCGCAACACCATGATCTTTGCAATCCATCGTTTTTTTCAGCAGGAGGGATTTGTGCAAATGGATGCACCCCTCTTTACCGGCAATGCCGTAGAAGGAACCAGCACCCTTTTTGAAACAGATTTTTATGGTAAGCCTGCTTACCTCTCCCAATCCGGTCAATTGTATGGAGAGGCAATGGCAATGGCGATGGGAAAAATTTACACGTTTGGCCCCACCTTCCGTGCAGAAAAATCGAAGACCCGGAGGCACCTTTCAGAATTCTGGATGATTGAACCCGAGATGGCTTTTTATGACCTCGATATGAATATGGACCTGATTGAGGACATGCTGAAATTTGTGATAAAGGCAGTGTTGGCCGATTGTAAAAATGAGTTCAGCATGATAGGCCGCGATACTGGCATTCTTGAAAACCTGGCGGATAAAAAATTCCCCAGGCTCACGTATGATGAAGCGGTTCGGATCATAAAAGGCGAACAGGATGTCAACGGCAAAAATGCAATTACCTCACTGGAGGACGATCTGAAAAAAGTGCTGGAGCGGATGGAAGTTGTAAAAACTGAAATCACAGATCGGGAACTGAAGATGAGTGTTCCGGCAATGAAGAAGGGAGAGATCGCTTTCAATCAAACGAAGATCGACATCCTGAAAAATGAACTGAAGGAACTGGAAGAAGATGAGCGCAACATTCCGCAGTGGATCAATTCTGCAAGAACCTTTGAACATGGAAATGATTTGGGTGGAAGTGACGAAACGGTAATTACAAGATTATTTGACGTTCCGATTTTGGTATATAACTGGCCACATGAAGTTAAAGCGTTTTATCTAAAGCGGGACAAAGATCCGCGCTGGGCAAAAGGTGTGGATGTGCTGGCGCCGGAAGGCTACGGCGAGATTGTTGGTGGTGGCGAACGTGAAACTGATATCAGCCTGCTTACGGAAAAAATCACTGAACATAAATTGCCGATGCAGGCCTTTGAATGGTACCTCGATCTGCGGCGCTTCGGTTCTGTGCCACATTCAGGATTCGGATTGGGATTGGAAAGACTGATTGCGTGGGTATGCAAACTTCAGCATGTGAGAGAGACGATTCCTTTTCCGAGGATGTATGGAAGACTTGAGCCGTAATAAGTAGAATAAAACTATTTCGGCAGGTGACTGATCTCTTCCTGAGTCAGCACCGAACTTGTTGATGTTTGGCCTGTATTAATCATTGCAGGATAACCTATCACCAACTCTCCTAATATTTCTACATTGCTCATCATCGACAAATCTAAATAGACCGAAGAAGTTTCTATTGGGAGATCTTGAATTTTTAATGGTTCATAGCCCATGTAATTGACCGGGACATCAACTTTGGTATATGAATACAATCGCTTTATCAATTCGACATGAAAATTACCGTCATCGTCGCACTCACCAAAGCCAAGAATATTGTCACCCTGCCTGATAACTACAGTAGCAAATGGAATGGACTCATTTGTTTCCTTATCCTTCAGCTTTCCCGCTATAATAATTTTTGAGGAATCGTTATTATTCAGTTTCAATGGGGGCATACCAAATTCATCCTGCTGGTTTTCCGCAACAAATCCAGTATAACCTTGATCTCAAAGATTTATTATTCATATTGCAACTTCTTAATTATCAATTAGAAAGAGAAGGGTTATATATAATTGTCGCAGTGATGGCTGGAAATAAAGTAAAATCATAGCTGTCATCCCGTCCCGAGAAATTCGGGATCTCCCAATTTGGCAGAGATGCCGATCCCGATAGTCGGGACGGCATGACGGTTCCATTTAGCGACAATTTGGTAAGCACCCGTTACGAGAGTGAATAGTTTGATTGACTTTTTTTACTATCGGAAAAATTAAAGGCTTGAGCGTTTACCTCATCTGCAAAAACTGTTTTGAAACCAAACAGTGTGGTGAAGGCAATGGCAGCAAATTTTAATCTCCTAAAAAAATTGGAGACAGGTTTATCAGCAATCGTTGCAGTTAGTTGTTGCCTATTAAATCTCCCGCATATATTCGTGCTTAATCTTGAAGTGCGCAAGTAATTCTTCGTCACTGAAATGGGTAAAGTCTTTTACCACCTTGTTACACTTCCCACAACTATGACCTCCGTATGCCGGAGTCATGTTTTTCCAATGCTTGTTGCAGGGCTGAGGGAGTGAAATAGATAAGGATTTCATCACAACAAATTAGTAATCACCAAAATATAGCTTTTAAGCGGCCTAAGTAAAGTTCAATTAAATTTTTACACATCATTGACAACAATGGCCACTGGTAATTTGAATACCTGCTAATAGTTTTCACAATCCTGCTTGGTAAAACTTAGCTGGTCAATATTAAATCCCTTCGATGTTATAGCTGTAATAATTTTATCGAGTACCTGTTGTTCCATTTTCGGGGTGCGGCTCAGGATCCAGAGGTATTTACGATTCTCTGTACCCACCACTGCATATGAATAATCAGGTGCCAGGTCAATGATCCAGTAATCACCCTTCAATGGCCAGAAGAACTGCACTTTCAGCTTTGCGTTATTGCTTCCTTTAACAGGGAATGCTTTTCCTTTGATTGCGGAAATTTTCTCCGCTCCTGCTCCTTTACGGCATTGGTTGAAGACAGTGATATATCCTTTGTCTGTAACCGTATATTCTGCTGTTGTACACCTACAGCCCTTTTGAAAACGTTGCGGATAAGAAGCAATCTCGTACCATTTTCCAGTATAGCGGTTAACATCCACTTCTGGTACCGTTATTAATTCAGGATAAGTCATAGTTAGTCGGGTAAATAAAAAAGGTAGTGTTTAAAAGACTTATCATACAGATTTAGTTGGCGGTTAGTAGTTAAGCAAATGGCAGTTATCACTGGGTAATTTGAATATCAATTCAACTACACAGCAGCTCATAGCTTATAGTTCTTTATTACTTATGGCTCACAAAAATCGGCAGCGACTGGTTCTTCAACAATTTAGACGCAGCACTTCTTGAAAAAAAACGGGAAACAGCGTTA
>JBDSEW010000112.1:0-9196 GCA_039919825.1 Chitinophagales bacterium
CCTTTCTGCAAAACCTCAATAAGATTCATTCAAAAACACTAAGGTTATTTTTCACCTATCATTTCTTTGCGCAACTCGGCGCAAGCCTTAGCGTTCTCTGCGGTTATTTTTTTCCAAAAATCATATCCCATTTGCAACTCTTTTAATACCATATTTCAAAAGAGTAACATTAAAGTTTATCAATAAACCCAGTTTGAAATTTCCCAGCTTTAAGTAAGTAAGCACCTGTGCTAAATGAACGTCATTTAAAGCTTCAACACTTTTAACTTCAATCAAGACCTTATTTTCAACCAGTAGATCTATTCTGTATCCGCAATCAAGTCTCACACCCTCAAACACCGGCGGCATGGGTTTTTCCTTTTCTGTAGCAATTCCTTCTTTTCTCAAAATATAATAAAGGCATTCCTGATATGCACTCTCTAATAAACCAGGACCTAATCCCGTATGAACCCTTATCGCTGCACCGATGATTTTATTTGACAATTCGTTTTCTGTCATCTCACTTTTAATATACTTTGTGAATTAGGTATGCTCGTTTAAATACGGCAAAAATAATTTTATATGTCCTTACTATTTCTTCGCGCAACTCTGCGCAAGCCTTCGCGTATTCTTTGTGGTTAATTTTTTACCCGGATCATACCTTATTTCTTTCCTCCCAAATCAAACAACACCTGCACATAAGCCATTCGGCCAACGTAAGGGCCGCCATATACTTCAAATTTTTTGTTGTTCAGTAAATTGGAGGCGCCGATCTTTACAGTAAGGTCAATTTTGGGAATGGATTTGTTAATTTGTGCATCTACTTTTCCATAGGTAGGGACCATACCGGTAAATTGCGGAGACCCTTCATACAAAAATCCCTGCACCCATTTGTAGTTGATGCTGAAACCATAATTGTTCAATGGAATCACGGGCAGCTTCTTCCATAGTTTATTGAGGAAACCAATATTCACCGCTATATCACGCCCACTGATACCAATGTTGTATTTATTTTCAGGTGTGTTGAAGGCAGGAATGATCGGATCAGTAGAACCCTGGCGGTTCAATTTGTTGTAAGAGTAATTTCCATTGATAGAATAAAATTCTTTGAAGTAATAATTCAGCCCGATGGAAAATCCATTCGTCGTTACCTGGTCTTCTGTATTGGATGCCACACGATAAACCTGGAATCCATTCAGGCGATTGAAGATCTCATTATAATCAATTACGGCACCCAGCTTATAACCAATGAAGTAACGATACCAGCTGTAATAATAACTCATGTCAACAAACACATGCTGAAACAGGGAAGCACGATACCCCACTTCAATGCTCTTTACCTGTTCCGGCCTTAATGGTTTCACATTGAAAAAATCAAGTGTATCGTATTTCTGGGTGTTGATGAAATCAAGCAGCGATGGAATAGCAACCAATGAATCAAATCCATTTAGATTCCCCACGAGTATCGCCCTTCCTACATTATAAAACAGGTACTGATCCGCCAGCGTAGGATTGCGGATGGCCGAAGAAAAGCTCGCCCTGAAACTGCTTTTGTTTAAGGTGTACACTGCAGAAACAGCCGGTGAAAAAAGCACATCGAAGTTTTCATTTTTATCTACCCGCAGCGTGGCATTTATTTTCAGCAAGCTGTCGAGAAATCTTTTTTCCAGTCCGGCGTAAACACCAAATTCAGCGTTTGAAATTTTTGTGCCAGAGGTATCGCTGAAAATAGTTCCATGGGAATTGGGACGGTACATCCTGTAGTTCGACCCGACAATAATATCCATGAACCGTGGTGTGAATTTGTATTCTCCATGTACATGGTACAATGCCGACTTATCATAAAATCTCGACCCACCTTCTGCATACGATTCACGGCTAGTGATGTAATTAAAAGCAGAATCAAAAGCTGCTGTTCCGGGAACATAAAAGGCATGTTCACCGGGACTGATGCTTTCATTGTTCGCATAATTTTCTGCATTGTCGTGAAGCGAATCGATGAGTGATGTGTATTGCAGCAGAAACTCACTGATGCTGTCAACATATTCCTGGTAGCCGTTGGGATTTTCCGGATCAAAAACATATTGCGGATAGCCAGGCAGGTTCCGGATGATCGGCACTCCAAGTGTGGAATAGTTGGTGAAATAATCCGTGCCCCAGTTCACATCACCCTTTGCGCCCCGCTCAAGTAACAGTGCAGTAAAATAAGCATCATACGATTTTCCAGCATCTTCATTCGTGGCATAGGCACGAATAAAGAACTTGTCCTTTTTCTGCAATTCAATCCTGTTTTGAAAAAACAAAATGTCTTTTAGAGAATAACGGTTGTCCCCCTGGTACACTGTGGTGCCTGACCCGAAGTTAGCAGCATAAATGAGTTGGAGGTCCTGCCGGAATTTATAATGGAAAGCGCCGGTCATTTTATAGTTGCGGGTATCATAATCCACCAGATCAGTTTCGAGATAGCCCGTTCTGTAAAATCTCCCAAGTCCAGGATATGCCGCAATACTTTTTGAATAATCATGTGCAAAATAAAATTCATCACCATACTTGTTCACGGCATCATAACCGCCGGGATTATTTTGGTCATCCAGTGTTTCAAACACCGGATCGAGGTTGGTAGCTTCCCAATCGTTGGCCCGTAAAAAATAGCCATTGATCTTGTAAGCAAATTTTTCAAGGCCACTTTTATTTTTGATCACCTGCGCCCAGCGGATGGATCCTTCAAATAAACTGCGTTCGCCACCTTTCAGGGAGACAGATAATCCGGGTGTTTGAAAAGGATCTTTGGTAGTCATGCTGATAACACCATTGAAGGCATTAGGTCCGTAGAAGGCAGAGCTTGCACCAACCACCAGGTCCACTTTCAAAACATCGAGATCAGGTGCACCTAAAAAATTACCCAATGAAAAACTCAGCCCCGGCGCCTGGTTATCTACCCCGTCAATAATCTGCAAAGAGCGAACCGGTGAAGTAGAATTGAACCCGCGTGTATTGATGATCTTAAATCCCAGACTTGCTGAAGTCACATCTACACCTTTCAACTGGCCAAGGCCTTCATAAAAATTAAATGCAGGCGTTTGCCTGATTGCGATCTGATCCATCGATTCAACAGTAAGCGGTGATTCTTTTTGTTTTTCTGACAAGCGGCTGCCGGTGATTTCCACTTCTTTCAAAATCACTTTATCGGGATTCAGTTTAATGGTGAGGGAACCGCTGGCATCTTTTACTACTACGTCCTGTGGAAGATAACCAAGGTAAGAAACGCTTAGGGTAAGTGGTAAAGCTTGCGTGGTAGTGAGTGAAAATTTCCCGTCTTCATCGGTTACTGTTCCTGTTGTAGTTCCTTTAATTACCACGTTGGCACCAATCAGTGCCTCCCCTGTTTGCGCATCTTTTACTGTTCCTCTGATAGTTTGCGCAAGTGTCTGCTGCAACGAAAAGAAAAGGCAGCAAATAAGCGTAAGAGATTTTAGCATAAGATGAGGTGTTGTGATTTGCTCCCGTTAATATAGGTAAAGGCTGGCTATTTCAAAATAGCAGGGCCTGCTAAAAATAAATTGATGCGCTGGAGCTGAAATAAGTTCACACAGGCGTGAAGCCAAATCGAATACATTAAAGCAATATTATGCAGATGGTAGAAATGTAAATGATAGCAGTAATATTCAGACAAACAGTGTGAAGAACTAACCTATGGCAATAGAATTCCGAAGCTGTAAAATCATCCCTGGTCTTTAAGCAGCAATTGTTCCAGTACCAAAAATTCTGTATCAGCTAATTTTTCCTGGAGTTGATGAAACAGTAACCGCTCTTCTTTGCGGATATGAGATTCAAGGAGATGCCCGAAGTCATCAAGGGATGCTTCTATATCAATATTGTTTTCAATCTTAGGAATAAGTGCCCTTGTGCATTAAAACTGTGAAGTAGTTTTGAGTGTAACCAGGTAAATGCCTTCGGGAATATTGCCCGTATAAAGTTTAACAGCTGCATGCTGCCCGGTTGGCTCTTCAAATGAAACTGAAGCGCGTATTCTTCCGCTGATGTCAATCACCTGAAAAGGCCGCTTGCAGTACTGATTCCATCTGAAGTAATATTCAGATAGTCATCCCCTCAGAATGGGCTAACAAGGAAGGGTCCAATATTTTTCTGCAGGAAACGCTGATAGCTGGATAATATACTCTGCTTCCAAAGTTCCAGTATTCACCCGCATTAATATGTAGATGCTTTGAAAGAGTCGTGCCCTCTAATGTTTGAATTAAAATAGTGATTGTTATTGCTTCACTACTTTAAACGTCTTTTCCTCATCAGCAGAAGATACTTTGAGCACGTACATGCCTGCAGGAAATGCAGCGAGGTGCATCTCATTCTGATGCATAGCTGCCAGATGCTGTTGAAGCAATAACTTTCCTGATAAGGTATATACGCTGACACGGGTTTTTGCCACCTCATTGTTTTCAATAAATACAGCATCACTCGTAATCGTAGGATATATCTTTAGATCATTCAGTTGAGCTATTGGAAGAATTGCTGATATTTCACCTTCATAGGCAAGTTGATCTACCCTGAAACTAAGACTATCAGCATTAAAATCATTGGTTTTTGTCATTCGCAGCCAACCATATAAAGTATCGGAAGTTTCAATGATTCTGAAACACATGTAACGAAAAGCATTGATGGAAAACTGTCCATAACTATTGGAGCCACTGTTTACATACAGCAATGCACCGTCAAATGCTGTTTCGTCAAAATCGAAGGAGTATTTGTCAACAAACAATGAGTCACCTTGTTTAAAGGCAACCACTGTAAGATCATCTATAGTATTCAGGGCAACTTCAGCAGCAGCATTGGGGAAATTAATAAAAGCTGATTCGTACTGGGAGGTTAGTTTCCTTTCAAGGTTCAGGCTGATATCAGCAGCACCATCTGTATTCAGATCGAAATTATGTGTAGTGCTTCCGGAACCAAATTGAACCACATTCACAACAGGATCATAGTTGACTACTGAAAGGTTGGCCGTATTTCCAAAGATTAGTTTTGGTGTTTGTGCATGACAGAGAAGGAACTGCAAAAAGATCACGGGAATCAGGTAAAAATTTTTCATGGAATCTTATGGGTTTGAAGCTGAAACTCAAAGGTACAATTACTGTAAAAAAAGTTTATCGGTTAATTGGGTTTCATCACCTTATCACCATTCTATTTGCGACTTTAACTTTTTTTTAACCACTTTCAGGAAGAAATCCCTTTGAAGGAATGAGAACCATTTACTCACTCCAATATACACTTATTGCATCGGGAAATTAGGAATTAATTACCGAAACTTTATTGCTCAAGCGGCGTTTCGCTTCCGTCGGGGGATGCTGATTCAACCTGCTCCTTTTGCTTCACCTTAAAAAAACGTTTCTGAAAAAGGACGATTAATATAACACCTGTAGTAATAGATGCATCGGCAAGGTTGAAGATAGGCCGGAAAAAGATCAGGTATTCTCCGCCCCAGATGGGTACCCATTCAGGAATAAATCCTTCATAAAGCGGAAAATACAGCATATCCACCACCCTGCCATGAAGCCAGTTGGCATAACCACCACCCTCAGGAAACAGGGTCGCCAGCTGCTTTGGGGTACTTGCAGAAAATATCTTCCCATAAAATACCGAGTCAAGAATGTTACCAATGGCGCCAGCCATGATAAAAGAAATGCTTGTGATGAAGCCGGTGTGGGCCTTTTGTTTAACCAGTCTCACCAGGTAATACCCAATCAGCAGTACCGCCATCAACCGGAATAAACTCAGCAGCAGTTTACCTGATTCGCCACCCAGCGACCACCCAAAGGCCATTCCTTCATTCTCAATAAAATAAAGGTAGAACCAATTGGTAATGCGCAGACTTTCGGTATATGTAAAATGCAGCTTCACCCAAAATTTAAGGGCTTGGTCAAGCAGCAGTACCGATAAGATAACGATAACCGGGCGTAGGTACTTCAAGAGTGCTGTTAGTGTGACTGCATCAGTTTGGCTTCCATACTAAGAGTTGCATGGGGAACAGATTTGAGACGTTCCTTCTCTATCAACTTCCCTGTAACGCGGCAGATGCCATAGGTCTTGTTCTGGATGCGAACCAATGCCTTATCAAGATGGTCCATATACATGATCTGGCGAGCGGCCATCTGGTTCAGGTATTCCCGTTCCATACTGCTGGAGCCATCATCGGCGGAGGCGAATTTGTTTTCCGTGTCGTCGGTACCATTATCTCCCTTACGGTTGATCTGATCCTGGAGGTATTTGAGCTCCTTTTTGGAAGCGTCCAGTTTGTCTACTATCAGCAGTCTGAATTCTTCCAACTCATCATCGTTATAACGTGTTCTCAATTCCGGTTCCTTCTTTTTAACTGGTTGAATAGATGATTTTACAATAGGCTTCACCACGTCTTTGCCATGTACTTGGGGAGTTACTTTGGCAGTGGGCTTCACCGAAGGCTTCAATTCTGCTCTCACAGAAGGTATTGCAATTGGTTTGGTTGATTTCTTAATATCCTTAACTACTGCCGGTTTCACAATTTTCTTGGGCACTACCTTCACTTTGGCTATAGGAGCATGCTTTATCACCGGTTTTGCTTTAGGTTCGGGCTTAGACTTACCGGAAGCAACTTTCACTGGCTTTTTAGGAGCAGGTTTGGATTCCTTTGCAGCCGGTTTCACTGTCTTTTTGGCGGTCGGTTTCTTTTTAGGCGTTGCTGACTTTTTTACAGGCTTAGCGGCAACCTTCTTTTTGCTCTTTGCCATAATCACGATAACTTTTTTTGTTTGATAATTATTTTTACCGGAAAATCGTTCACGTCAACAACTTCTGCATCCTTCAGTGAATCAACCAATTCTAATGTGTCGGCTAAAATTTCGGCGCAAATATAGTTTTTAAAATTCACTACAGAAGAATTTATTCGATCATGTTTCTCTATTGAAACATTGATCCTGTCAGTGACGCTGAAACCAGCATCTTTCCTCATTTTCTGGATCCTGTTTACCAGCTCGCGGGCATTTCCTTCCTCCTGCAGCAAGTCGGTAATGGTTACATCGAGCGCAACCGTCAGGTCCCCCTGGTTAGCCACCTGCCAACCGGGAATATCTTCCGAGATCACCTCCACATCTCCAATATTGATTATAATAGCGTCATCCTCAATCATTAATTCCAAAAAGCCTTCCAGTTCCAGCAGCTGAATCTGATCCTGACGCAAAGTCAATAAATGCTCATTAGCGGCTTTCATCTTCTTTCCCAACCGGGCACCCAGCAATTTGAAATTGGGTTTCACCTTCTTCGTCACCAATCCGGAAGTATCGGTAATAAAGTCAAGTTCTTTTACATTTACTTCCGAAAGAATCAGCTCCCGCACCTTCAGCAATTGCTCCCGTAGTGGTTCGCCGGAATAAGGAATCATGATCCGGCTTAGCGGTTGGCGCACTTTAATGTTCACCTTTTTCCGGAGTGACAAAACCAGTGATGAAACGTCCTGTGCAAGTTGCATCCTTTCTTCTAATGGCTTGTCGATAAGGTGGTTGTGATGCCGAGGAAAGTTGGTCAGATGCACGGAAACCTCCGGCCTTCTTGAGGTTACCATATTTAAATTCCGGAACAGCCAATCGGAAAAGAATGGGGAGATAGGCGACATGAGCTGTGTGAGTGTTTCCAGGCAGGTATAGAGGGTTTGATACGCTGCAATCTTGTCTTCTTCATACTCTCCCTTCCAGAAACGGCGCCGGCAAAGACGCACATACCAGTTACTCAGGTGTTCATCTACAAAAACCTGCACAGCGCGGGCAGCTTTGGTCGGTTCATAATCGGCAAAGGCTTCGTCCACTTCTTTGATTAATGAGTTCAGCAGTGAGAGGATCCACCGGTCGATCTCTGCTCGTCTTTCCATTTGTATCTCGTCTTCCCGGTAGGTGAAATCATCAATGTTGGCATAAAGGGTAAAAAAGGCGTAAGTATTATAAAGTGTACCAAACAGTTTTTTGCGGACTTCATCAATGCCATTGAGGTCAAATTTGAGGTTGTCCCAGGGTTGTGAATTGCTGATGAGGTACCAACGGGTAGCATCCACACCGTACTGGTCCAGTGTTTCAAAAGGTTCTACAATGTTGCCCAATCGTTTCGACATTTTATTGCCGTATTTGTCGAGCACGAGCCCGTTCGCAATTACATTCTTAAAAGCCACGGAATCAAAAAGCATTACTGCGATCACGTGCAGCGTGAAAAACCAGCCACGCGTTTGGTCAACACCTTCAGCGATGTAGTCGGCTGGAAAGTTTTCGTAAAGCGATTCCTTGTTTTCAAACGGATAATGCAACTGTGCATAAGGCATCGCACCGGAATCAAACCATACGTCAATCAGGTCAGATACACGGGTCATTGGTTTTCCTTTCGGGGAAACAAGGGTGATGGTGTCGACAAAAGGTTTATGAAGATCAAGACGATTTTCGTCTTCCTTCCATAAAGCTTCGATGGATGCAAATTGATGACCTTCAATCGGGTTTTTGTCCATCAAACCTGCTGCCACGGCTTTATCTATTTCTTCCGAAAGTTCATTGATGGAACCAATACAGATCTCTTCCTCACCCTCTTCCGTTTTCCAGATCGGAAGTGGTGTTCCCCAGAAGCGCGAACGGGACAGATTCCAGTCCTGCAGGTTTTCAAGCCAGTTGCCAAACCGCTTCTCCCCTGTATGCGCAGGTTTCCAGTTGATGGTTTTGTTGAGTTCAATCATCCGGTCTTTGCAAGCCGTTGATTTGATAAACCAGCTATCCATCGGGTAATAGAGTACCGGTTTATCTGTGCGCCAGCAATGCGGATAATTGTGTTCGTATTTCTGAACATTCAATGCTTTACCTTCTGTCTTGAGCTGGATGGCGATATCGATATCCACGGCAACATATCCGGGTTCATCTTTATAGTCCTTGACATATCTGCCAGAATACGGGCCTACGTTTTCTTTAAATTTTCCGGACTGATCTACGAGCGTGAGTGTTCCTACTCCATTTGCTTTTGCTACACGTTGGTCATCCGCACCAAATGAAGGGGCCGTATGTACGATTCCTGTACCATCCGATGTCGTGACGTGATCGCCTGTCAACACCAGGTATGCATCAGTGCCGCCAAGCAACGGTTCAATCTCATTGCCAAAATCAAGTAGCGGTTCATAGCGGATGCCTTTCAGCTGACTGCCCTTAAA
>JBDSEW010000208.1:0-4997 GCA_039919825.1 Chitinophagales bacterium
GGTGCATGCTGCATCCGCCCAATCAAGACTGGAAGTTGTTAACCCAACTGCTGTAACAATCAGGTTTGTAGGTGTAGCACATGCTGCTGTGCTGGAAGTTTTTTTTGACCAATCACTTTTTTCACCACCTGAGCAAACCGCACGAACCTGGAATTCATAACTCATACTGGAAAACAGGCCTGTGAAAGTGTAACTTGTGTTTGTTCCGACATCAATACTTTCTGACCATGCACCATTTCCTGCAAGCCTGTATTGGACTTTGTAAGATGCTGCCGTAGGAAGACTTGTCCAGTTAAGAGTTGCCTGACATGCATTCACACCAGTTACCGATAAATCGTTCGGTTTTGGATTGATACCAATTTTATTCTGAGTGGTGGAGCCTATTACCGCAGGATTGCTGGAAACTACTCTTATCCTGTATTTAGTACCTGAAGGCAATCCTGTTGGAATAGTACAGGGAATATTTCCGTTTGTAGTTTTAACTATTGATCCAATATTAATGGGAGATGTGAAATTTCCGTCCTTGTCGCTGAGCTGAGCAGTGAAAACATTACCGGAGTTAGCAGCTGCATCAACTGTGTACCCAACAGTGGTATGTGCTCCTGGGCAGAATGGGCCATCCAATACTTTTTTTGTTTTAATACTGGTAAGGGCAAAAGCATGGATACTAAATGCAATTACAATCAAAAAAAGAAGAGTTTTTTTCATGGGTTATATAGTTTTGGTTAGAAGGATTTCAAAAATAGAAAGAAAAAGCGACGCAAAAAACTTATTTATGACAGTTGGTAATACGAATGTGTCAAGGAAGCTTCTCCTTATTCCTTTCGTGTTTTGAAGTATAAAAAAAAGAATCCCATGCGATAAAAAAGTACCCTTTAAATAAGGTTACGAAATGTAAGGTATAAGCCGCGTTAACGCCCAAAATATATGAGTCATAAAGCCAGCAGGCCTTTCTTAAACACATCCGGCATGGCCAGTGTGGATTACCGGGGAAAGCAATTCTTAAAAATCCCTTAATTTGCACCGCTTTAGAAACCATTCATCCAGGCATAATACCGGATAAGGCCGGTAAAAGCCGAAATTTGGACGATGGTTTATTCTTAGAGTATTCCAGAAAACCGGGAGTATTAATTTCTTAACCAACCAATGAGTTACCAACCATGAGATTTTTTTCCACTATTGCTTCTGTAGTTTTCTTATATCTATTAATGCCTGGAAATGTTTTTGCCCAATTTCAATACATCTCCCCTAAACCTAATAGCATATATCACAATCCGGAAACCAATATCATACTGAAGGCCGGGAGTGAGTTGAATGTAAGATCGCTGAATCCTGAATTAGTTGAAATAGCGGGATCTGTAACTGGTTTACATAGCTTCCGGATGGTTCTTGCAGAAGACAGCAAAACAATACTTATCTATCCAGCTGTTCATTTTTCCGAGGGAGAAACGGTGTCAGTAATGGTGAAAGATGGCTTTGAAAAAAAATCCGGAGAAAAATTAAGCGGAGTCAGTTTCCAATTTACTATACATGCAATTCGCAGTGCAGCTACTATTGCAGCTATGCATAAGGCTGCGCAGCATTTTCATGAAGAAGAATTTGGTGTAAGTGCAGCAACACCTGCAACAGAAATAAACTACACTCAAAAACCTGGGCCCGAGTGTACTTTCCCGGAGGTGGAAATCACTTCGACAGGCAATGAGTACAGTGCACCCATCTTCTTACGGAATCAACGACTGATTGACAACGATTGCTTTGCCAGGCAAATAATAAGCAATGAAGGCGATTCAGTCTATGCTGTTTTCGATGATCTTGCAGGTATTGATTTCAAAATAAACTACAATGGTTACCTCACCTATTTTGACAAGAGTGATAGCACTTTTGCGATGCTGGATTCTTCTTATAACGAGGTAAAGAAATTCCAGATGGGCAATGGTTATGTATGTGATGAGCATGAATTCCTGATTTATCCCGACGGCCATTCCTATCTCATGAGCTACGACTGGCAGCCTGTTGATATGTCATTGATTGTAACAGGCGGAAGCCCTGATGCCATCGTATCAGGGTTGGTGATTCAGGAACTGGATGCTGATGACAATGTGGTGTTTCAATGGAGAAGTTGGGACCATATCGCTATTACAGAAGCTGTTGCCCAGGTTTGTCTGACCTGCATTGAAATCGAATACATTCACGGCAACTCTATAGACCTTGACTTTGACAATAATTTGCTGATTTCCTGCCGTAACATGAGCACTATTTTAAAAATAGATCATTCTACCGGCGATGTGCTTTGGAAGATGGGGGGTGAGAACAATGAGTTTACATTTGTAAATGATCCCGGACCAAACCATTTTTATTATCAGCATCATTTCCGTCTTTTGCCCGATGGTAATTATTCTATGTTCAACAATGCAAACTACCAGATACCACAGGCCTCGTCGGCAAAAGTTTATTCATTGGACCAGGTAACAAAAACTGCTACCCTTCTTTGGGAATATGTTCACCCAAAGGTGGATAATTATTATGTCTATGGCAGGGCAATGGGAAGCGTGCAACTTTTACCTAACGGAAACTGGTTGATTGACTGGGGACTGCTGTCATTTCCTAATATTCAACCACCGCTGCCGAATATTCCGAATCTTACAGAAGTGGACTCTGCCGGAAGCATCGTTTGGGAACTCAGATTTAAAGATAGTACGCTAGTCACGTACCGTGCATTCAAATTCGATTTCATTCGTTGTGGTTTCATTGAAGAAACTTCGCTGACCACCACGCTTATAGGCTCTGATTCTGCTACCATTGTATGGGGCAGTTCCAACAATTCTTCATCCTACCTCTTTCAGTATAAATTGGTTTCGGCTACAGAATGGATTTCGATACCGGTGACTACCAATTCCATTACACTTGAAAACCTTGTACCGCAATCGGTTTATGATTACCGCATTCAGAGTATTTGTGAGATATACAGCGATTCATCTTCTTTTACCTCCATTCATCAGTTTACAACCATCAGTGTAGCAAGCGGATTAACGGGATTAAAAAATACTTCATTCAGTATTTATCCGAATCCTGCAAGCCTGGAAGCAACTGTCAGTGTTTTTCTGACACACCAAAGCAAGATAACTTTGTCAATCACGAATGTACTTGGTGAAGTTGTGTATGAAAAAAGATGGGAGTCTACCGCAGGCAAAACCTTGTTTTCGGTGCCTGTAAACCATTTACCCAAAGGAATTTACATGGCTCAGTTATCAGTCAACGATTTGATGAGCAGACAACAATTAATTATTCAATAATTTAGCCTTGCTGCGGAAAACTTCATTTCATAAAAACATCAGCATATTTTTTTTAAAAGAAAAAACCCAATTTTAAAAACATAAAATATCACCGAATATGAAACTCTCTTTTACGCTCTTCGCTTTCGCATTTACAGTTCAGTTTGCTCTGGCGCAATTCAATTATATCAGTCCTATGCCGGGCTCGCTTTATCACAATCCTCAAACCAATATCATTCTGAAGAATGGCCAATTGATAGATAAAGCTTCGGTAACCAGCAGCGACCTTCTTGAAATTGTAGGTTCTGTAAGTGGCAATCATACGTGGTCAGCGCGTTTATCTGATGATAACAAAACAGTTGTTATTCGTCCTGAGCAGGAATTTGCTTACGGTGAAACAGTATATGTGAATGTTAATAGCACGTTGAAGAAAGTATCCGGTGAATTAATCAATGGTACAGCGTTTACTTTTCTAACACGCAATGAGATTACTGTTGAGGAACAAATAAAATACAGCCAGTACCGTCATGAAGATTTTATTGAATCATTTGGCTACGATCCCATCGATGATCTGGAAGGAGAGCTTTTTGAAACACCTGACTCCTTCCCAACCTACGTAATTAATATAAATAACAATCCATCACCCGGGCGTATCTTCTTTGGCACACAACAGGAACTAGATGAGCAGGACACCAATTCTTTTCCTACCATTATTGAAAATGATGGCACCTTGTATTGGGCAAAGGATGAAGGAAGGAATGGACATGATTTCAAGATAAATCACAGTGGCTACCTGAGCTATTTCAGTTACAATTATTCATGGTGGATAGTGCTTGATTCGAATTTCAATAAGATTGATTCCCTCCAATGCGGGAATGGTTACGAGATCGAAACCAACGGTCATGATTTTCAAATGTTTAATGACGGTCATTATTACATACAGGCATTCAACGACCTCACCATTGATATGACAGCATATGGAGGACTGTCCAATGCACTTGTTAAAGGATTGATCGTTCAGGAACTTGATCAGAATAAAGAGGTGGTTTTCCAGTGGAGAAGTTGGGATCATTTTTTATACACTGATGCCAATCAATGGACTCCGCTTACCAATTCAAAGGTGGACTATGTGCATGGCAATGCCATGGAAAGAGATTTTGATGGTAACATTCTGATCTCCTGCCGCAACATGGATGAACTGACGAAAATTAATAGGGAAACCGGCGATATCATCTGGCGTATGGGAGGAGAGAATAACCAGTTTACATTTGTAAATGATAATATCCCGCAGCACTTTAGCCAGCAGCATGATCTTCGGAGAATTGCAAATGGTAATATCACCCTTTTCAATAATGGCAACAAGCTGCCTCCGGAAATAAGCAGTGCTAAAGAGTACCAGTTGGATGAAGTAAATAAAGTAGCAACACTTGTTTGGTACTATGAGCATCCTGATGTTGGCCCCAATAAAGTGTTTGCCCGCGCATCAGGCAATGCGCAACGATTGCCAAATGGCAATACCATGATCAGCTGGGGAACTATATTTTTCAATAAGGATATTCCCTCAATGACTGAAGTAGATTATAACAAGAATATTGTTTGGGAAATGACTTTTGATGAAGAAGGACAAAAGAGTTACCGGACTTATAAATTTGACTTTATACGTTGCCCCGTTATTGAAGACAGCTCACTGGCTTCAACATTTACGGCACCAGATTCAGTATTTGT
>JBDSEW010000212.1:0-3971 GCA_039919825.1 Chitinophagales bacterium
AAGTGAGCAAATTAATCTTGAACCCACAGCAGCGGGAGTGTACTTTGTAAAAATTCAACAGGGCCATGAAACAATTGTGAAAAAGGTAGTGGTTGAAAAATAGCATGGTTGAAGTTGAACTTTGCAATTCAATGGATATACCACTCCTGAAAACAGGAATTCCATAGTATGGATTGTTTCGATTTGAAGTACAAAATGAAACCGAAATCACTGCAATAGTTTATCCATACTTTACCAATGGAACATACCTTCTTTTTTTAAAAAAACAAAAGCCACCATGATCATCAGTTTATCTGGTAGGGTAACATTTCTACTGATAAAGGAATCTTATCATCAAACCAGAGTAGATTTTACTTAACACCTAAACAAAATGTCATGCAAAACTTTCTCAACAAAGCCGCCACATTTTTTATAAGAATGTTCCGGCCTGTTCTATTTCTGCTGATTGGTATTCGGGGATGGCAATATTCCAGGGGCGCTTCCTACGGGGATATCACCTTTCCCGTTACTAACCTGCTTTTGCACAGCTTAGGTTGGATTTTCTTTTGCGCATGGGTGTATGCTATCGGTTATATTGCGAATAAAAAGTTACAAAATCATGTAGTACACTTACCCATCGCTAAATATTTCAATCTCTCTATTCTTGCAGTGGTGGCAACTTATTTATTGATGATTTATTTTGCCACGCCACTTGATGTACCCAATCACCGCTTTTCTATTTTATACTATCAACCTCAGGCGTATGCATGGGTCTTTTCAATAGCGATGTTCTTTGCAATCGGCATTGCTGCAAAACTATTGGTGAGTGCAGAGAAAGTCAGCGGACTACCGAAAAGATATATTAATGGCACCTTCTTGCTGATGGTGATTGCACCGATAGGACTTTGGTGGATTCAGCCGAGAGCACAGAAATTGCTCAGCAGGTAATAGCATGAAGATGCCTCGCCATCCTCTAACCCCGCGCTTCAGCGCGGGGTTAGAGGATACAGACCGAACCGCTTAATCTCTGAGGTCTGTAGCACAACCCATTGTTTCCATCAAAATAGATTGAAATGCTCCGCTGTCCGTGTGGTATCGGGAAGAAACCTAAGAAATGCTGTTACAGTTAAAATACAGGAAAGATTGAATATATTCCTTAGCTATTTCATTTCAGTAATCACCTTGCTTGCTTCATTCAGATAAATATCCTTTTTAAGATTTTTCAGAAATTGTTGGTTACGCGCAATGCTGGTGGTATCAAAATTTATTTTCGACCAATCTGCCGCTAAGCTGGAAACAGTTACCAGCGAAGTGTCAGCGGTAATGGCGTCATACTTTTTTTCCTTAACATCCATCTCCTGTTGTTGTGCGGTGAATTTTTTATAGTTCAAAGAATAAACAGTGTTATCCCTCCGCTGTTTAAAATCCGTAGCTTCCTGCTGTACCAGCTGAAAGGCATTACTGGAAGCAACACGCTGCTGACTGCCGGACTTTAATTTTGCAAGGTCGAAGGTCGCATTCCAGTTTTCATATTTTGCCGGTGCAATTTCATCCCATCCTAAAGCATAGGGATCTTCCTTTTCTCCATACGGAATGTGGGCATAGGGATCCGGAACAATAATGTCGGGAGTTACACCTTTTAATTGTGTAGTGCCGCCGTTGATGCGGTAATATTTCTGGATGGTGATTTTCAATGAACCCAGTTTCGGAGCACTGTCATCAGATTGTGCAACAAAATCATCGAGGTTGAAAAAATTCTGTACCGTTCCTTTACCATAGGTGCTGTTGCTGCCGATAATTACAGCACGGTGATAATCCTGCATGGCAGCAGCAATAATTTCAGAAGCCGATGCTGTGTAGTAATTCACCATAATAGTAAGCGGCCCGCTGTAAACGACTGAAGACTCTGTATCAGAAAGTACATTGGGTTTAGAACCGCGCGGCCTAACCTGAACAATCGGGCCGGAAGGTATAAACAAGCCCCCCATTTTTACTGCTTCCTGCAAAGATCCGCCACCGTTATCCCGTAAATCAAGAATCACTCCGGATACATTTTCTGCTTTTAATTTCTCCAGTTCTTTCCTTATGTCGTCAGCACTGCTTCTTCCGTTTTTCTGATCGAAAGCAGCATAAAATTCAGGCAGTCGTATGTAACCGATCTTTTTTTCTCCGGAATTGATGATGGCAGATTGAGCATAGGTGGATTCCAGCACAACAATATCACGAATGATGGGAATGATTAATACTGATCCATCTGGTTTGCGAACAGTGAGCCTTACTTCCGTTCCCTTTTTTCCGCGGATCAGTTGAATGGCTTTATCCAGGCGCATACCTTCAATGCTTACAGGTTCTGCGTCCCCCTGGCCAACACTTAAAATCACATCATTTGCTTTCAATTGTCCCTGCCGCCACGAGGCGCTGCCTGCCACAATACTTGTAACCCTTATGTCTCCATCGCGTTGTTGAAGCTGTGCGCCAATACCTTCCAGCTGACCGGTAATTTGAATGTCGAAATTTTGCTTTTGTACAGGCGGAAAATATTCGGTGTGCGGATCTTCGATGTTAGAAATGGTATTGATGTAAATGGCTAACCAGTCATTGTTTTCCAGTTCACGCACGCGATCAAAAAAGTCTTCATTGTTCTTCTTAACTTTTTCACGGGCAGCTGGCTCCATTTCTTCAAATGATTTTACTTTCACGGTGTCTGATGTCTCCCGCGCTTTTTGCTGCTGCGTTTCTGCAAGGTTCAGCTGTTGCAGCACTTGTAGTTTCATGTATTTCCTCCATTCTTCTTTTAATGCACTCGTATCGGCAACAAAAGAAAGTTTGTCCCCATCGGTTTCAAGGCTTTCCTCTACCGTGAAATCAAATGGCTTACCCAGTAGGGCACTGCTGTAGCGATAGGCCTGCTCAATACGCAGGGTATAAATCTGCATCACCGCATCAAAAAACAGGTAGGAGCTGTCTTTCAGCTGATCGTCAATATTCTTCTTATAAGACTTTAGCTGATCAATATCTTTTTGTGTAAATATCTTCTTATTGTAATCTACCCGTTCAATAAACTCCTTAAAGATCTTTTCTGAAAAAGCATCGTCAACAGGTTGCGGTGCATAGTGAACTGCATTGATGCCTCCCATCACAAGACCAATCAGTTCTTTCTTGTCACCAGCTGGTAACTTGAAGCAGGCGAAAGAAAAGCAAACAACAGAAATTGCAAGCGTTGCAATAGCTACTGTAACCACCACAGGTTTTACAGCAAATGAATATTTTGACATGTACGAAAATTTGAGAAGAGCAAAAGTACGTAATGCAGCGTAACCAGCGTAAAACACGTAAACTGACGGGTGCATACCAAATTGTCGCATTGATGGTTGGAAAAAAAGTATAATCATAGCTGTCATCCCGAATTTATTTCGGGATCTCCCAATTTGGCAGAGATGCCCAAATAAATTCGGCATGACGGTTTCATTTAGCGACAATTTGGTATGCACCCTTTTAAACTGACCGTGTACGACAAATTTAAACTGCAACCCTTGGATTAAGGCAAGGCATTTACAAGATAAGTAAGGAGGGGCAGTGTTTTTATTTTTTACGCCATTTTGTATGATAAGACTAACCAAATTGTTTGTTTAATTTTTACAGGCAGAATGTCATTGCGCTTATTTGATTTTACATCAGAATCACTAATTGCTGAACACCCATTCCTTGATAACCTGTACGCCCATCAAGCTTATTGCCAGCACCACTATCCATCCTGTTGCCTGCATCCAAACAGGATGCTTGTAACCTTGCATCAGGACAGCCTTTCGGGAGGCAATTAAAACACAGGCCAATGCGAAAGGAAGGATCAATCCATTAATTGCTCCCGCTGCGACGAGCAGTTGCACCGGTTTTCCAACCCACACAAAAATACCGGTGGAGAAAACGATAAAGCACGATATGATCCATCGTTGATTTTTTTCAATGAGGGGATGTATTGATTTCAGAAATGA
>JBDSEW010000229.1:0-5373 GCA_039919825.1 Chitinophagales bacterium
CCATTTCTATTTTCTGAAAAAGGAATTGAAATTTCACGAAGTAAACCGGAAGGTGACGAACCTTACGAATGCCCGTGAAATTGGCATTCTCTTCGATGCATCAGATACCGACCAAACTGCTATTGTAAATACCTTTGCTGATGTATTGCGCAAGGAACGTAAGAAAGTTGTGCTGCTGGGATTCTATAATTTTCCCAAGCCGGCAATCAACTTTAATTTCCCCTACTTCAACCGTAAAAATATCAACTGGCATTTTGAACCCAACGGCGGATTGGTGGAAGAATTTATTGCACGTAAGTTTGATATTCTTATCAATGCCTACATCGATGAAAACCTTCCGCTGGAATATGTTTCTGCCATGTCGCAGGCAGCCTTCCGCGTTGGTCATTACGATAAACACAAAACCTATGCTTACGATTTTATGATTGACATGAAAGGCGAACGGGATTTAAAAAAGCTAATGGATCAGGTTAAAGTATATATCGACATGGTTTAAGAAATGATTGCGAATGAAGAATTACCAATTAATCTGTCGATCTAAAGTTCATCGTTAATAGCTTATACTTAAAAAGATGTCTGACTCAAAATTCCGCGGCACTGGTGTAGCACTTATCACCCCATTTAAATCAAATGGGAAGATTGATTTTGCAGCACTGGAAAAACTTATTCATTTCAATATTGAAAATGGAGTGAATTATTTTGTATCGCTTGGCACTACCGGCGAAACAGCAACACTCAGCAAAGAAGAAAGGAAAGAGGTGTGGAAATTCACTTCAAAATCCGTGAATGGAAAAGTACCATTGGT
Source organism: Chitinophagales bacterium (assembly GCA_039919825.1). Taxonomy (GTDB): domain Bacteria; phylum Bacteroidota; class Bacteroidia; order Chitinophagales; family UBA10324; genus JACCZZ01. The sequence continues at coordinate 806 of JBDSEW010000229.1, forward strand.
AGCTGGTATCGGCGGAAATAATACTGCCGAAGTGGTGGAAACAGTTAAAACATTTCAACAGAAAGGTTTCGATGCAATTCTCTCTGTGAGTCCATATTATAACAAACCAACTCAGGAAGGCATTTATCAGCACTTCATGAAAATTACGGAAGCCACTCCCCTTCCGATAATTCTTTACAACGTACCCGGAAGAACGAGTTCAAATATTACCGCAGAAACAACCATACGGCTCGCAAAGACAACTGAAAAATTTATTGGAATGAAAGAAGCCTCCGGAAATTTTGCACAGTGCATGCATATCGTGAAAGAAAAACCCGCTGATTTTCTGGTAATTTCCGGTGATGACATCATCACGCTTCCAATGATTGGTTTTGGAATGGATGGCGTGATATCGGTTGTAGGCCAGGCATTCCCGAAAGATTTTTCATCAATGGTAAACGAAGCCTTGAAAGGAAATTTTGGTGAAGCAAAACAACTTCATTATAAGCTGCTTGATTTTATGGAATGGTTTTTTGCGGAAGGGAGTCCGGGTGGTGTGAAATCGGCTTTAAACACTTTGGGAATTTGTGAGAATGTTGTAAGGCTGCCCCTCGTCCCTATAAGCGAAGGACTACGTCAGAAGATCGAGACGGGGATCAAATTTATGAATGGCCGAAAAGTTGGAAGGGTTGGAAATTTTGGAAGGTTTTGAAGGGTTTGAAAAGTTTAGGTTGTTTATCTTGCCTGTTATTCGTTGATTCTATTCAACAATTCATCGTTCAAACATTTAGCCATTTAAAAAACTCCTTCTCAATAAAAACGGCTGTCTCAAAAGTCTTGAAGCCATCCTGAACTTGTTTTCCGAAGGATCCTGTGGGCAGGATCTGTTCCTCAAAGAGAGCAGATGCCGAAATAAATTCGGCATAACGGCTTCTCCGGACCTTTTGAGACAGCCTCTTGATGATTAAGGAAATAAAGAAAACTAAACGCCAACTAACTTCTGCGTCATATAAGTACCTGCCTTCAATTTTTCTGCTACTTCGCTGAAGCAATTTAAGGTTTCCTCTATGTCCTGCATCGTATGAACGGCAGTTGGTGTTAAACGCAATAGCATCACTCCTTTTGGTACAACGGGGTATACTACTATAGAAAGGAAGATGTTGTAGTTCTCCCGGATGTCCATGATCATGTTGGCCGCTTCAGAGGGTGACCCCTTAAAGTAAACCGGTGTAACAGGCGTATTGGAGTTGCCAATATCAAAACCACGTTCTTTCAACCCTGCCTGAAGTGCATTTACATTTTCCCAAAGTTTATCTTTTAATTCAGGACGCGTCTGCAATAATTCAAGGCGCTTCAGATTTCCCACCACAAATGGCATGGGCAATGCCTTGGCAAATATCTGTGAACGGGAATTGTAGCGGATGTACTCAATCACCTGTTCATCGCCGGCCATAAATGCACCAATACTGGCCATTGATTTAGCGAAAGTGGAAAAATATAAATCGATTTCATCCTGCACGCCTTGTTCTTCCCCTGTTCCTGCACCTGTTTTTCCCATTGTTCCAAATCCATGGGCATCATCCACCATCAAACGGAATTGATATTTATTTTTCAACGCAACGATCTCTTTCAATTTACCCTGGTCGCCACCCATTCCAAAAACGCCTTCTGTAATTACCATAATGGCTCCGCCTGATTCATTGGCCAGTTCAGTAGCGCGCTGCAATTGTTTTTCACAACTTTCAATATCATTGTGAGCGTACACGAATCGTTTGCCGAGGTGCATCCGTAAGCCATCAATTATACAGGCGTGTGATTCTGCATCATACACTATAATATCACGGCGGTCCACCAAGCAATCGATGGCTGACATGATGCCCTGGTAACCGTAGTTGAATAGAATGGCGTCCTTCTTCCCTTCAAACTTCGAGAGTTCCTTTTCCAATTGTTCGTGCAGATCAGAGTTACCCGACATCATGCGTGCACCCATCGGGTATGCCAGTCCCCACCGTGCAGAAGCATCTATATCTGCTTTTCTGATCTCCGGATGGTTGGCTAATCCGAGGTAGTTGTTCAAACTCCAGATGATGCGCTCTTTGCCACGAAAGATCATGCGGTTTCCAATCTCACCTTCGAGCTTGGGAAATGAAAAGTATCCATGAGCAATTTTCGAGTACTGCCCTATCGGACCTCTGTTCTGAAGCAGTTTTTCAAATAAATCCATATATGAACGGGTTTGTTGATTATGTGAAAGTTAAAGCGAAGATAACAGAATGAGCGCTGAAAAAATAGCCCGGCAAAAATAGTTATTCACCTTAAATATTTAAGGTTAGATGAACCCGCTGCCTGCAAATTACCTGAATTCACGACCCTCCAAAGCAGGTAAAACTACTTACCTATATTTGGTTAATCCATAAATGGTATAAAATCTTACTAATTTGTAACATTTATGATTAGCCTGCCGTAACTCCCTCCAATCCTAACACTCCACCTGCATAAACATGATAAACTTTGTACCCGGTTTTCGTAGTTTACTCCTCCTGCTGCTGCTTTATTTTGGATTTACCGCATCCGTGAGTGGCTATGCAGTGACTGAACTACAGGCAACCTCCAGTAATGGGCAGGTTTTTTTAACGTGGAAAAATCCTACGGCAACCAATCTGGAATACCGGGTGTACCGTTCGCAGCTCCCGATAGATACTTTCCTGGACTTAAATAGTTCTACTTACCTTGGATACGTGCGCGATAACTCCGCAAAAAATATCCGGAAGTCATCACTGTATGGCCAGAGCTATTATTTTAAAACCTCCGAAAATTCAAGCCCATTGGCCAGTGACCGCGGATTGTATGTAGCAACTTCTACTGATAATGAATCCTATTATTATGCAGTTACCGTGGTTAACCTGAGTAATGGCCAGGAAGATAAATTGTTAGAGGTAGCCAATAATACCCTGCTGCTTCCGGTTGCTGAAACAGTGGCAAATCCACAACCAGTACTCCAGTTCCAAAGTATCGAAACGGACGGTACTTACCGATATGAGTATGCACAATGGGGTAACAATCAAAACGCAAGTCACTATCCTGCTTTTAATAATGCAGGTTCCTACGCTTATAACTTCACAGTTTTTAAATTGGGCAACAGTACCAACAGATCCATCTATGTGCTGTTCAAAGACGACAGTCCGTTTTCAACATCGGGCATCAATATATGTACAGATTGTAACGTTCTGAAAATTGATGATCGTCTGCCCAATGGAGTCGATAGCTATTGGAGCGGATGGAACGAGAACTACAATATGTATTCGACCACCAATCCTGTGGCTTATTCAGGAGTTATTAATATGTACACCCAGATTAGGTTGAAAGAAACATTTGAATGGGTAAGAAAAAACATTTCAGCTGACAGTAACAAGGTTTATTTGACCGGCATTTCCCACAATGGTTTTGGGGCATTGCTTACTTCTCAAATGTGGCCCGAGCAGGTTGCTGCCGTTTCAGCAAAGAACTCACCCATACTCATTAAGACAATCAATAATTCTGAGCGCGAACAACAATGGAGCGATAACCTGGCGAACCTTAACTCGGACTATATCGACAAGAATACAGGGCTGCCCATTCCACTCTGGAAATTATTTGATATGGACCACATGTACATTGTGAATAAGTCTGCCGGAATCCCTTTTATCAGTGGCATCAATGGACGCCAGGATGTTACGGTCGGTTGGATACAGAAATTCTTTTGGTATGACAGTTTGAATTTTTCCCGCCAGGGTGGTCAATGGTATTGGGACCAACGCATGCACAATAACAATGGGTCACTGTTCACAGATGCGGAAGTTACCGTTAACTATGAACGGTTTTCTCTTGCGCGCTCCTATCCTGCTTTCTCCTATTGTTCCATTAATCAGAATCCCGGAAATGGATTGCCTACGAATGGTGATCCCGTAGGAGCCATTAACGGTTACCTTGACTGGACCGATCAATCAATCGTTGACAACAACATCAATTATGACATCACCTGCTTTGTAAAAAACATGTATGCAGGTGGGGCATTGATGGCGAAGCAATATGATTCATGTACAACTGATATTACTTTCAGAAGACTGCAGCAATTTAAACCACTGCAAGGCCAGGTAATAACATGGACCGTAAGAAAAAACGGAGGCGTCGTAGTACAACAAGGTACCACCACATATAATGGTGGGCCAATTACATTGTACGGAATAAAAATTTATAAGGTAGGAAGCAACATCAGCATGTCGGTGCCCGGCTGCACTACAAAATACTATGCCGATGCTGATCATGATGGCTATGGTTCAACTGCTGATGCAGGAACGATTTATTGCTCGTCACCCAATGGACTCGTTTCCAATAACAGCGATTGCAACGATAATAATGTAGCCATCAATCCTCTTGCTCAGGAGGTTTGCGATGCCAACGATGTGGACGAAGATTGTGATGGGTTGTCAGATGATGCGGACATGTCCGCACTTGGAAAGAGTGTTTATTATACGGATGCGGACTATGATGGCTATGGATCTATAAATGCCGCGGGCGCCTTGTATTGTAATCCGCCTTCAGGATATGCA
>JBDSEW010000251.1:0-7498 GCA_039919825.1 Chitinophagales bacterium
CAAGACCAGTACCGCCATAGTAAGTTCCCCATAAACGTACTCCGTTCTGATCATATTTCTCAATGTAGATGTCTATATCTCCTACTTTTTCCGTTTGATACGCACCTGCAGATGCGATGTTATCTGAACTGTAAGTTCTTCCAGTAATAATTACATGATCCTCGCTGTCGACTGCGAGTCCGCGGGCTTCATCACTTTCCAATCCACCGGCATAAGTGGCCCATACCAGCATTGGATCAATTACCAACGACTGTTTAACATCGTAAAGAGGAACGTTGAAACTGATAAAATCACTTTGCTTTCTGAACGATACACTTACCGGCATTACTTTTAAACCCTGTTCATTCTGCAGGTAAGATTCCGGTATCATTTCGAAAATATGGCCGAGACTGTTGGAGGTCTGCAGTGTTCCGTTCTCCTGTACTTCCTGGTTGTTTGCGCCATGATACCGATAACGGATGTCATTTACATTTCCACCAGGACGAACAACAAAGTCATAGGCCAGTGATCTCACAGGATATTGCTGCGGGCTCGCAATCATTACCAGGTCAATATTATCATAAAGGTTTCTGTAAGTTATTTTATTGTACTGCCTTACATCGGTCACTCCACTTTGAGGTGTGAAAGAGAGATAGTAATTAAGATAATCAGGCAATACTTCCTCCGCGATAATTTCAGGGTTTAAGTTTGCTCCCACAAACTCAAGGTCAATTCTGCTGCTTTTGTAACGGGCAGGAGGAGGTGGAATATCTTCTTCATCAAGGTTGGAAAAATCAGCTAAGCCTTCTGACTCTGAAATGCTTCGTGGATCATTCTCCAAAGTGAAAAGATCAAAACTGATATTATTGGGCATCAGTTGCACCTTAATACCATTGCGAATATACATATACAATAAATCTTCTCTCTGGTTGCCTTGCTGGTCAAGAAACTGTCCTTTATTTTCTATAAAGCCAAGCGCACCATTTAATGGAATTCTTTCATTCGTCTGCGCTTTTACCAAGAGACTAAAAGGAAAAAGCAGCGTAAAAAATAATAAGCGAATTAGTCCTGGATGTAAATTCCTGTTCATGGTTAAAAAGGGTTTATTAAAGAATTAGGAAAAAAATGTGTTGTAACCTGTTGAATTTTATTTAGTGGGCTTACCGCCAATTGAAATTGATGGCCTCCACTCAGGGAGGTGCCAAGCTGGCGCTCTTTTCTAGAAAACAATGTGCATTACTGCAAATCATTGTATTGCATGATCCTTATGCAATACCTGATATCAAGCCAGTATTGGATGTATTAAGGGCTGCAATTTATGACTTTTGGACAAAAGGATTACTATGGGCTTTCTTAATGACTTGTTAAGACATTTCTGTTAAAGAAAGCCTCAATTCACAACTTCACAAATATGATTAGCATAAAGCATGCAGGATCAGGTAGATTTGGTTTGTATTTCGTATTATGTCTTCATTCCGAATAAATAATCAAATTTTCAATCAGGAAATTAAAAAGGCAACCAATCACATGTAAATTGCATTGATATTGACCCCATGGAATGTTTGAAAATTCGAAATGCAATTTTCAATCCGTCTTGTGGAAACTATTTTTTTATTGAATAATGTTTATCCAGGAATAATTCTTCCAATTTTATTTCACCACAATCCTTGCAGATCGAAATTCCTGAACTGTTTATTTATTACAGCTGCATTTTAAAATTTCACTTTAATAAAAACTTAGGGCCTTTTTTATAATGCCGATGGAAAAATATTATGAATAAGCAAATCCTTCCTCTTCAGGTCATCCTAACCCTTCTCCTAATGAGAAAGGAGCATCGCCCGCTATTTTTATTAAGTATTTTATTTTAGAATCACATTGCATTTCAAAACATCATCTAAGCTGAATGAAATCGTTTCCAAAAATCCGGTTATTGAAACTACTAAGACACTGAGGTACGAAGGAACACTGAGAGAATTTCTGCGTGAATCGGAGAAGTTGTTTAGAAATCATATTTCTACTTCCTTTATGTGGGTGGGTATCCATGAGCAGGTTGGCAGGAGCGCTGTTTTTACGGCAGGAAATCACGATGGTGTTACCAGGTGCTCCAATACACAATTACGGGTATAGGATCCCGATCGGCAATGATTGTGCATCATACCGGTTCGCTTCGGGAATGGAGCTATGAACGATAAATGAACATTGTTGATTTCTTCTTAGTACGTGTTTAATTATAGCACAAATATTTTCATTCTAACCTGGCCCCATGGAAGGCAATGAATGAGGGAAGTAAACACGTTCGCTTTGGCACATTTTAAACTAATAATGCACACGAGAATAAGTCTGCCAGGTTAAAGTACATTCACCGTACATTGTGGCCTGCAAAGATTTTACAGAAAGCGAATAAGGAGAAATGAAAGAAAATAGGATGCGTCAATTAGCGGCAGTGATGTTTACTGACATTGTAGGATACACTGCCCTGATGCAGGATGATGAAGAACTGGCCATGGGCGCCAGGACAAGGCATCGTGAAGTTTTTCAGCAGCAGCACGAATTACACCACGGAGAAATTATACAATATTATGGAGATGGAACATTAAGCGTTTTTAAAAGCGCCCTTGAAGCCGCACAATGCGCTATCGAAATCCAAACGCTTTTAAAGGAAGGTGTGGCGGTACCAATCAGAATTGGACTTCACATGGGGGATATTGTTTTTAACAAAGCAGAGGTATATGGTGATGGAGTGAATTATGCCTCACGCATTCAAAGCCTGGGAGTGGCAGGCGCTATTCTTTTATCCGGGAAATTAAATGATGAGCTTAAAAATCATACGGCTATTTCCACTGCTTCTCTCGGGCTTTTTAAACTGAAGAATATAGATGGCGCTGTTGAAATATTTGCCATCACTAATAAAGGAATCACCATCCCGAGGGCAGCAGATTTAAAAGGGAGGAAAAAAAATACCGATAAAACGATTGCCGTACTTCCTTTTGTAAACAGGAGCTCGAGTGAAGAGAATGAATATTTCAGTGATGGCATCACCGAAGAAATTATCAATGCTTTATCTAAAATCAAAAACTTAAAGGTTACTTCGAGAACTTCTTCCTTCTTTTTTAAGAATAAAAATGTTCCCATCAGGCAAATCGCTAACGACCTTCACGTAGCAGCTATTCTGGAAGGAAGCATCCGGTTGGCAGGTGATAAGATCAGAATTACTGCTCAGCTGGTAGATGCGGAGGAAGATTTTCATTTTTGGTCAGAGAGCTGGGATCGAAAGCTGGAGAATATTTTTGAAATCCAGGATGAGATAAGCCTTGCCATTGCTCATAAGTTAAGAGATCACTTTGGACATTTCGAAATTCAGGAGCATCTCGTAGGGAAACAAACTAACAGCATTGAGGCGTATGAATATTTTCTGAAAGCTAAATTTCATTTTAATAAATGGAATCCTGAAGATGCGCGCAAGGCTATTTCACTTTTTGAAAAAGCCATTGAATCGGATCCGAATCATACTGAATCTTACCTGGGCCTTGCCGAATGTTATGGGTTTATGGCAACAACGGGATTTATGCCCTATGAAGTAGCCTGGACAAAGTCGGCGCAATTAACTTACAAAGCGAATGAACTTAATGATCAATTACCGGGCGTTCAATACCAATTGGCCAATCTTTCCTTTTTTGCTTCCGCAAATTATACTGAATCATTTAAGCAGGCAACCGCAGCGATAGCTCTTAAGCCTAATTATGTGGAAGCGCATCAGTTCATGTCTTTTTTACAAATTGTTGCCAATGAAAAGGAGCGGGCATTTCATCATTTGGAAATAGCGCTTAGTCTTGATCCGCTATCCAAAGAGACACTTTTCTACAACGCTTATTTCGATTATATGCTTGAGGATTTTGAAAAGGCATTGGAAAAATTGAATACCTGCCTGGTACATAATCCTAGCAATCTTGCGGTTCATATTGTCAAATGTCATTGCTTACTTAAGCTGAATCGTTGCGATGAGGTCATTAATTATTTTGACACCATGCCATATGGCACCGTGGGAGCCGGAGAGAAACTAGGGTTAACAGGATTAGCGTATGCATTAAAGAACGACACTGTAAATACTGAAGAGAGTATCACACAATTAGCTGAGAATGCAAAGGGAATGGATAGCTTAAATGCTAACTCCTATCTTTTTCTCATGTATGTAGTGACCGGAGAAAATGACAAAGCATTTGAATGGATTGGGCAGGCGATAGAAAAAAGATATTCGTTACTGCTTCTTCGTTTTGGCGATCCACTGGTTAATCCGATAAAAGGTGACAAAAGGTATAGTGAATTTCAAAAAATCATTTACGCGAAAGAGTAGATGAATGCTGATTTTCAGTACAAAAAAGTACAGTCATTTTAAATGAAGCCCCTACTCTTAACTTTAACCACCATGCTGTTTCACATTTGCTCATTTGCACAGGATGAACAGAAAACTGTATTTGAAATTTCCGGGCAGGTAATGACGGATGCTGGTTACAATTTCAACCAGATGAATCCCGATTATTGATGTGATGCACGCTACACAATTACCCGCTTACAAAAATCAGTAGGGTACAGATGGGAATGTTTATTTCAGTGTCCGTCAATCAATGCTGCAGTTTAAAAGTTTTACTCCTACCCGGTACGGTGAATTAACTACCCGCTTCGCTTTTGATTTATATGGAGTCGGAACCAATGCAGGGCAAACTACATTTAACTGCTGTATGCTTATGCTTAATTGGGCATGCTGGGTGCAGGCCATACCTGGAGCCTGTTCTGCGATTTTGATGGATTTCCGAATATGGTTGACTATTGGGGACCTGTAGGTATGTCGTTGTGTAAAAATGTCCAGCTTCGGCTCATACCGCTTAAGGGCAGGAACAGGCTGGCTTTTGCGCTTGAACGTCCCCGGGCAAGTAATGATCAACGTGTTTACCGCGACAGAATTGAACTCACTGATGTGGAACAAAAGTTCAATTTACCCGATTTATAAGGGAGATTTCGCATCAAATTAAACTGGGGTTACGCAGAATTAGCAGGTCTTCTGCGTAAAATTGAATGGGTGGACCAGGGACAACAACCGTGTCATTTAAGCGGTAAAGCCATAGGATGGGGATTTAACCTGAGCACTAATCTGAAACTGGGTAAAAAAACTTTATTCATTGGCCAGGCATTGATAGGATAAGCCATCCAGAATTATATGAACGATGCTCCCACTGATATTGGTATTCAAAATGATTTTGGGAATGCCAATGCTCCTGTAAAGGGAGTTGCATTGCCTCTTTATAGTTTTTCCACTTACATTAATCATCAGTGGAATGCAAAGTTCTGTAGCGTATTCGGCTATTCATCTATCGTTACCGATAACAGTGACGGACAAAATGCCAATGCCTTCAGAGAGGGTAGCTATGCAATTACAAATCTTTTGTTTTATCCTGTGACCCGAATGATGGCCGGTTGTGAACTGCAATGGCTTAACCGCAAAAATAACAGTGACGGATGGAAAACAGCAGCCACCAAAATTCAATTTTCGTTCAGGTATAATTTTAAACACCTCGTGTCCCCTTCTAAAGGCACAGAAAAATAGGCGTAGCAAAAAAATTAAACATGACAAGAACTAACAACCTGGAAACGTTGCTATCATCGGAAGAAACCAACGTGAACATTATCGAACTGGACAATAACAACTAAAATGGATAATACAAGAGTATTCAAAATGTCATTTGCTGGTGTGTACCCGCATTATTGCAAAAAAGCGGAGAAAAAGGGCCGTACAAAAGAAGAAGTAGATACAGTCATTTGCTGGCTGACAGGATATGATCAACAAGCATTACAACAACAAATCAATAAGAGAAACGATTTTAAAACTTTTTTCGCTGAGGCACCACAAATTAATCCGAATGTCTCAAAAATTACAGGTATAATTTGTGGCTATCGTGTGGAAGAAATCGAAGACAAACTCATGCAAAAAATTCGCTTTTTAGATAAGTTGATTGATGAACTGGCAAAAGGAAAGGCAATGGAGAAGATTTTAAGGAAGTAAGATGAATCAGGTTAATGGTGAAAAAAAATACAAGCGATCTCAAAATTGGTGCGTGATGCTGAATTTATTTCAGCATCTGCTAAATTACCGGAAGATTCCGAAACAAGTTGGGAATGACCCTGCTCTTTCCGAAGGAGACTGGACGGAAATCAAATTATCGTAATCCTCTTGGAGAGACTTGGAAGAGGAATAACATGCTTCCCCATTTCAATGCTCATAATTTGTTAAAAGAAAAATTACGCTGACTTACGTAACTGAATAAAATAACAAAAGCGGTGGTAAATATTTTAGCTACTGTAGGATATAATCCAAAACCTTCAATAAACAATTTGAGGAAAAAGTAATTAATGCAAACCGAAGCAACTGTAACTACAAAATACCTGAACAATTGTACGTTTCTCCTGAGATTGGATTCCTGAAAAACAATGAACCGGTTTAAATAAAAACCAATTGGAAATGTAATCCATAAACCAAATAAATAATCGGCTGCAATATGTGGTTCCAGTGCAAGCCGGCCATATAAATGCACTACTTCTTTTTTATATACAAATTGGAACCCGATGTAATACAGCACAATTCCCAGCATGGTGTTAAAGCCACCGCAGGCAGCATACCTGAATGTTTGCAGCGAGAAAATGTTTTTGAATGGTGGGTAAAAAAAATCTACTACAACCAGAACCAGTGTTCTTATATGCTCGTGTGCTTTTCTCATATCAATGCGACGAAAATAGGATTACTTCTGATTTAATCCAGCACAAGGCCTAACTTCATACGAGCACCTAATAACATTCAGTTAGCAGATCTCCTCTTCCCAAATTCTTTATCCTTGTGAGAAGGATTTAGAAAGAGGAGAAAAATTGTTGGTGAACCTCTTCACTCAATTACATTAAACGCGCTCGAGTTTGAGTGAATTAAAATTGTAAGAGAAGATGAGCAAAAACTTTATCATCAAAAGAAAGAGCAGCGGCAGAAAGATTAGCTTGCTAAAATTGAAACGCAAAAAAGGTATTCGTAGCAGCTTTGATTTTATTATTGTATGTCTGCGGCCTCTTCTCCCGATCAATTCTGTTTGTAAGATCTTGCTTCGATAAACAGACTGCAATTTGCGGCGTCATAGTACTATATACATGTGCTGTCCGTTACTAATACTGGATTCAACATTCCTTCTGCGGACACCCGCATAGGAAGAATTGGGTCAGCTCTTCCAGATTCATTCAACATACTCTCTCCCTATTTATTTTCTGCAGCAATTAACCACCTCGGCAATGAAAGGTCAAATCGAATCGCTGCTGCGCGAAAAAGAAAAACAAAAATTACAATGCTGAGTTGTAATGCAGATGAATCAGGAATGAATTTCAGCAATGCAACATAGATCAATGCTCCTACAAGAATTGGCGTTGCATATAATTCGCGGGAGAGAAGCAGGTTCTCTCTTCCGGTCAGCACATCACGGATCAATCCACC
>JBDSEW010000232.1:0-6369 GCA_039919825.1 Chitinophagales bacterium
ACAGCAATACACTTCTATTTATGCTGGTAATAGTTACCAGAGCAACCTACCTCAACTGGTGATGGATCTTTCTTCCTGGCGAACGATCCGGCTGGAGTTTATTAATAATGTGGTATACTGGTCTTATGATGGATCCAATTTTTTCTCCATGAATTATTCAGGAAGCATCTGTAACATTAATAATTTGGTAATTGGATTTCGTGAAGCAGGCCAGGTAGATTACGTAAAGATTTTTGATGCTTCCAACACAGCAGTTTATTATGAAGAATTCAACGACTGCAACAACCTGGCGCTTGCACCGGATTGTGTAGCACCAAACGTAAATGCTATTGCTTCCAATGCTGCTTATTGCCAGGGTGATTCCTTAATATTAACAGGTACTGCTAATGTGTCCGTTCAATACACCTGGAATGGGCCGAATGGTTTTACTTCTTCTCTTGCCAATCCGGTTTTACTGAATGTCACACCCACCAATTCAGGTTGGTACAAATTAACCGGCTATGTAAATCCATGCACACCTGTAAATAAGGATTCAGTGTATGTTACCGTCCATCCGAAGAAATTTACAAATGTATATCCTTATATCTGTGCAGGTGATTCCTATTTTGCAGGTGGCAGCAACCAGACAACTGCAGGTTTATATTACGATACCCTTACCACTTCATTTGGATGCGATAGTGTCGTCCTCACTTTTTTATCATTGCTCTCCACATCAGCATCAGCGAATCCAGTATCCATTTGCAGTGGCGATTCGTTTTTTGTGGCAGGAAGCTTTCAAAAGCTGGCAGGCATTTATCATGACACCCTTACCAATTATCTTGGCTGCGACAGTGTTATTACCACCACCCTATCTTTAATTTCCCCTGTTTATCACAACATCAGCGCCTATATCTGCCAGGGCGATTCGCTTTTTGCAGGTGGTGCTTATCAACATTTCGCTGGTATATTTAATGATACTACCGTTGCAGCATCAGGCTGCGATAGTGTTGTGATTACAAATCTTTCAGTAATTGCTCCGGTCAATACCATACTGGATGTTGCATTATGTGAAGGAGAAAATTACCTGGCGGGTGGTGCATTGCAAACACAAACCGGTACTTATTATGATACACTCGCTTCCATACTGGGTTGCGACAGCATTATCACCACCAACCTGGAGGTAATCCCTCCTGTTTCCGGCTATCGCTTGGTGTTTATTTGTGAAAATGATTCTTTCCTTGCCGGAGGCAGTTATCAATTTGCTGCAGGCCTATATATTGATACGCTTACAAGTGCTGCCGGATGTGACAGTATTCTCACCACGGACCTTAAGTTGATTCTTCCTGTGTATACCAGCTTAGATGCTTTTATCTGCAATGGTGACTCGTTGCTTGTTGGTGGAAATTTTCAATCGATGGAAGGTTTTTACAATGACACCTTAACGAGCAATAGCGGTTGCGACAGCATTGTGATCACCCACCTGCAACTGATCATGCCATTGTACAATACAGTAACATCCAAAATTTGTTTGGGCGATTCCCTTTTTGCAGGAGGGAGTTACCAAAATCTCGGAGGAAGCTATACCGACACATTGAAAAGTGGCGCAGGTTGCGATAGTATTGTTACCACCCTTCTTGAAATCATTTTACCTGTTACCATTTCTGTTGATGCAGCTATTTGTTATGGGAGCAGTTATTTTGCAGGTGGAAGTTTACAAACCACTTCAGGCACCTACGTTGATACGCTGCAAAGTGCAGCGGGATGCGACAGCATCATAACTACTCAATTGGAGGTTCTTTTTCCGGTTTATGGAAACAAAAGCGTTTCCATTTGCGATGGCGATTATTATTTTACAGGAGGAGCAAATCAAACCCTGCCGGGAAATTACCAGGATACTTTAGTTGCTGCCAATGGCTGTGATAGCTTGGTGACCACACAGCTTATTGTACTACCAAATCCTTTTGTTTATCTCGGCACAGATACTTCAATATGCGAAGGAACCTCCGCCCAACTGGATGCAGGAACAGGATTCAGTTTCTATAGCTGGTCAGATGGGAGCAATACTTCCACGGTAAATGCCACAGAAGCAGGATCATATTGGGTAAAGGTAACTGACCAGGAGGGTTGTTCTGGAGCAGATACTATTATCATAGTAGCTGTATTCCCAAACCCGGAGAACTTCCTTCCCGAAGATACGGCGGTCTGCGGCAAATTCCTGCGAACGATCATTGTTCCAGGCTTTGCGTCTTATGAATGGAGTAATAATTTTAATACAGATACTGCCCAATTCACCCTGCCCGGGATTTATACATTACAGGTTACGGATGAGAATGGTTGTACCGGAACTGATGAAATTATCTTTGAATCGGTTTGTGAAAAAGCCCTCATCATGCCAAATGCTTTTACACCCAATGGAGATGGCTTGAACGATATACTCATGCCGGTTATACTTGATGAGCTGTCCGATTTTGAGTTGAGGATATTTAATCGCTGGGGAAAGTTAATTTTCTATACTAAAGATCCGGATGAAGGCTGGGATGGCCGGGAAATTAAGCATAATGCCCCTATAGAGCAGTACGTTTGGACAGCCACCTACAAGAATGGTAATGGAGAAGAACAATTTGAAAAGGGAAGTGTGTCATTGCTGAGATAATGTCCACAAAAAGAAGAAGGCCTTTTGTATTGGATTATGTTGAAGAATATCATTATAGGACCGATTCTTTACATCATTAAATGGATATAATTGGCTACGAAATCAACAGATAATTTGATTTCCTAAAACCGTCGGCTATCTTTGTCCCCGGAGAGATGGTCCGAAGGACTCCTATGGAGCAGAGCGGTCTAATGCGGCGGTCTTGTCTCGTAGAAATCCCTTGGAAAAAATGTTGCCCTTCACGGGACCGAGGATTCGAATCCAGGTATTAATATTTATTTGTACATTATATCTGAAATGTATTTTACCTATATCCTGAAAAGTCTTAAAGACCTGAAATATTACTATGGTCAGACTGCTGAACTGGAAGTAAGACTGAAACAACACAATGCGGGTAAAGTAAAGTCAACAAAATGCAGAAGGCCTTTTGCACTGCATTACTTCGAAGCATATCATAATAGGTCCGACGCTGTCAGGCGGGAACAATTTTTCAAATCAATAGACGGATATAATTGGCTACGAAATCAACAGATAATTTGATTTCCTAAAACCGTCGGCTATCTTTGTCCCCGGAGAGATGGCAGAGCGGTCTAATGCGGCGGTCTTGAAAACCGTTGTCCTTCACGGGACCAGGGGTTCGAATCCCTTTCTCTCCGCTGATTTGGGTAGAAAAGATATTGCGAATACAGGCGCCTTACCCGTTACACGATGTGTGATCAAAGAAGGATGTGCCCTTTGCAGATTTCCAATGCTATGTTGGCCAGTGAGAGTATAATGTCTACCTCACGAAATTCGTTTGAAACTTTCTAAGCTCACTTTAAGCCTCCTTTTTTTCAGACATGTCTGCAATATATTTTTTCCTGATCATAAAAATAACATAGAAGAAAATCAAAGATATGAGTAACGAAATTCAAATTCATTCCCTAATTTAATAATTTTCAAGACTGTTCCACTAACCCATCCGTCATTAACTTTACCTGCTTTCATACGGCATAGATTGCCTTCTTCTGCTTAACCTGAGGATAACCACAATTCCTTCATTTGCTGTTATCTTAATCATCACGTCCACTCATGGGCTTTCGCGCATCGTCCAACCAATTGTAGCGTTCTTTTAACCTTATCTGTAATCTATTTTGCAATAATTCTGAGTTTTCGTCACCGGCAACTTGAACATTGCTCATAATAAATGGTCAGACAAGAAGTGAATATGGTTTACTTCTTATTAATTTATGTTCGCGGAGAATGATGCCGCTTCACTTTATGCTTATAAGAACCCTTTCGGCATATCAAACTTCAATTCAACTTATCTCTCGTTCAAAAAGATATTTTCCCGATTCAGTCTGATTAGCACAGGCGGGGTTATCATACACATTAAATTTGTTAACTTAATAGCCAAAGGCTGATCAGTCAATCAAAAGTTTATTTTTAATCTGCCTTCAAATCCAAAGGAGTTGTGGCAACTAAAACATCTTCGTGAATATGTCGAAAACTACCCTTCAGAAATTTAAAAAGCAATCCTCCGGCTACATTAAACATATCAGGCAGTTAATACTTATTTCATCAATGGTGATGATTTATCTCACCGTCTCTGCGCAGGATGCGTGGATAAAAAAAGCAACCTTTGCTGGTAATGCGAGGTCTGGTGCAACGGGCTTCAGCATTGGAAAGAACGGATATATCGGAACCGGCTTTGACGAAAACCAGGAGTACCGGAAAGATTTTTGGCAATACGATGCCCAGCACAATAGCTGGACACAGAAAGCCGACTTCGGAGGTGCTGCACGCTACGACGCCATAGGGTTCAGCATTGGCGCTAAAGGATATATAGGAACCGGCTTTGGTAACCTGACTTATTACAATGATTTCTGGGAGTATGATGCTGTGGGCAATACCTGGACTCAGAAAGCTTCTTTTGGAGGCAGTCCGCGACGTGGTGCTACCGCTTTCAGCTTCAGCAACCGTGGATACGTTGGCACAGGCATAGATGCAAACTTTAATTATAAAAAAGATTTCTGGAGCTATAATCCTGCGAACAATACATGGATGCAGAAGGCAGACTTTGCCGGAACAGGAAGATGGGGAGCAGTAGGATTTATCATAGGCAAAAAGGGCTACCTGGGTACTGGCCTAGATGCGACTTTCACCCCTCGAAAGGACTTTTGGGAATATAAACCAGGTGCTAATAGCTGGACGCAAAAAGCAGACTTCGGAGGTTCTGAACGCTTCGCTGCAGTTAGCTGGAGTATTGACACCAAAGGATATATCGGAACAGGTAATACGAGCGAAACCTACCAGAAAGATTTCTGGGAGTACGACCCGATTAATGACAATTGGGAACAGCAACCGGATTTCGGAGGCCCACCCAGGGAAGAAGCCGTTGGCTTTAGTATCAGTAATAAGGGATTCGTTGGAACAGGATTTTCATTTACATCCACGAGTATTTACTACAAAGATTGGTGGCAATTCACTCCTGCCGGAATTTTGTCTCCCTTTAAGAATGCACCTGATTCATCGCTCTTAAACAGAACAATAACAGACAAAGAATCGGTTGCAGGTCTTTTAAAAGAAGGTGATCAGGAAATGATAGTATCATTGATATATCCCAATCCGGTTCAGAACAGGTTAATGATCGTGTGGTCACCCACAGCTCCATGCACGGTGCGGATATACGATCTCTTGGGAAAGATGATGGATGTTCCCACCACCTTTTTGCATTCAGAATCTGAGATCAACACTGCTGCTTTGCCCGAGGGCTGCTACTTTCTACAGATCATCAACAATAAAACGGGAAATATTGAGGTGCATAAATTTGTGAAACAGGAATAAAAAAAATAAGTCTGCGTACCCATTTAGCAGGTGTTAGAGAGAGGCATGGGTTGAGATTCTGAATGGAATTCAGTTTCGTGATGACGCTTGAGCGCAGCCATCAATCATGAGTTAAATTAAATATTACTGTAGGGTTAGGTCTAAGTTTTCCCTGCCAAAAGTTTGGATTACCTACTCCGGTTACTTACATAAAAGACGTGCGTTTATCCATTTGTTTTTCAACTTTTAGTATTTAAAGTTCACATCCCTCTCTCTGTAGTGTTAAACGAATATTGTTGGGCCTGAAACTTTAAAAGTTACATGGTTTCCTTTACATCTGCGGCTGTCAACATTTCAAAGTATTTGATACTATATCTTGCTGATGTTCCCATACCGGTTTTAGCGATCAACAATAAAAAAATACTTAGCACCTGGCTAAGTCCAAGAAACCGCTATAATTTGTTTCTTAAAATAAGTACTATTGACTTGCCCTTCTAAAAAATTAGCAGTAGTTGTTAAAACCGGACTCAAATAAGGAACTCCTCCTTCGCCTTAAAGACAGCGATGTCAGTGGTTTTAATGCACTCTTTTGGAAATACCACCGGCCTCTTTATGCGAATGCTTATAAACTGGTACGCAATTCTGAGTTGGCGGAAGATATTGTACAGGAAACTTTCATTACACTGTGGGAAAAGCGAAGCACGCTTGATCCTGACCGTGATATTTCAGGATGGCTTTTTGTAATATGTTACAACAAATCGGTTGATCAGCTAAAACTACAACTGAAAGAATCCCTCGAACAACAACGTCTGCATCGGTCAATCGAGATTGCAACAGATATAAACCTCAATTTATTCGATCTCAGAATGAGCACACTTGAAAAAGCCATGGATGAACTCTCACCGCAAAAACGGAGGGTTTTTGAATTGTGT
>JBDSEW010000369.1:0-7804 GCA_039919825.1 Chitinophagales bacterium
TTCCTGCTGGCATCAACAGGTTTGCTCGATGGAAAGAAGTGTTCCACGCACTGGAATTCAGCCAATGAATTCAGGAATATGTTTCCGGATGTTGAATTGGTGGATGGCAGCATTATTACGGAAGAACACGGCATTTACTCCAGCGGTGGTGCCAACTCGTATTGGAATTTACTGTTGTACCTGGTGGAAAAATATACGGACCGTGATACGGCTATACAAGCGGCAAAATTTTTTGCAGTTGATATTGACCGGAAAAGTCAATCTGCATTTATGATGTTCCAGGGACAAAAAGATCATGAAGATGCAGCAATAAAAAAAGCACAGGAATTTATTGAAGCTAATTACCAGGACAAAATTACGGTGGACCAGTTGGCTCAAATGCTGGCCATCGGCAGAAGAAGCTTCGAACGGAGGTTTAAGAAAGCAACCAACAACACGGTGGTCGGATATATGCAACGTGTAAAAATAGAAGCAGCAAAAAGATGCTTTGAAACGAGCCGGAAAAATATCAATGAAGTAATGTTTGATGTAGGTTACACAGATACGAAAGCGTTCAGAACGGTTTTCAAAAAAATTACCGGGCTCACTCCTATTGAGTACAGGAACAAATACAACAAGCAGGCAATGGTGGCGTAGAATTATTTTTCCCTGGTGCTGCTACTCCACCGTTACACTCTTTGCCAGGTTCCTCGGCTGATCCACATTGCAACCACGAAGCACGGCAATGTGATAAGCCAGTAACTGCAATGGGATTACCGAAAGCAAAGGTGTGAGCGGCTCTTCCGTTTCCGGAATTTCAATCACAAATTCAGCAAGGTCACGGATGATCTTATCGCCTTCCGTAACTATGGCAATGATGCGGCCTTTACGTGCCTTCACTTCCTGAATGTTGCTGAGAATCTTATCATAAGGGCCGCCTTTTGTAGCAAGCACTACTACGGGCATCTCATCATCAATCAATGCAATCGGGCCGTGTTTCATTTCTGCAGCAGGATAACCTTCTGCATGGATGTAGGAAATTTCTTTCAGCTTCAATGCACCTTCCAGTCCTACCGGGAAATTAAAACCACGGCCGAGATACAGGAAGTTGCGGGTATCTTTAAAAAAGTCAGCAATGTATTTGATTTGCTCATTGGTCTTCAAAACCTGTTTTACTTTTTCAGGTATGGAATCCAGCTCATTGATCAGCTGGTGATAACGCGATTGCGTGATGGTGCCGCGTTTTCTTGCAGTGTACAATGCAAGCATGCTCAACACGGTCACTTGCGCGGTAAAGGCTTTGGTACTGGCCACTCCTATTTCCGGGCCCGCATGTGTGTAGGATCCTGCATCTACGGCGCGCGCAATAGAAGATCCCACTACATTACATATTCCAAAGACCGTAGCACCTTTTGATTTTGCCATCTGAATGGCAGCAAGGGTATCGGCTGTCTCACCTGATTGCGAAATGGCAATCACAATATCATCAGGCGAAACAATAGGATTGCGATAGCGGAATTCTGAAGCATATTCCACTTCCACAGGAATGCGTGCAAGGTCTTCAAACAAATATTCTGCAACAATCGCTGCATGCCAGGATGTACCACAGGCAATCATGGTTAAACCTTTTGCATTCGCCAGCTTTTCTTCATACTCGGCAAAGCCACCGAGCTTTATTTTTCCTGTATAAGTATTCAATCTCCCACGAAGGCTGTCACGGATGGAACTGGGCTGCTCATAAATTTCCTTCAGCATGAAATGATCATAGCCACCTTTTTCCAGCATCTCCAGTTTCAATTCGAGTTCTTCAATGTAAGGCGTCTTAACTTTATTGCCGATGGTCTTAATAGTGAGTTCACTGTTGCGGTTCAGCACAGCAATCTCTTCATCATTCAGGTAAACTACGTTTTTGGTAAACTCCACAATGGGTGTTGCATCGGATGCAATGAAAAATTCCTTCTCCCCAATACCACTCACCAGTGGACTTCCTTTTCGTGCCGCTACCAGCATATCAGGATTGTCTTTAGCAAGGATCACAATCGCATATGCTCCGACCACTTCATTCAAAGCAATGCGCACGGCCTCCGGTAAATCGACAGATTCGTTTACCAGGATGTCTTCAATCAGGTGAATCAAAACTTCTGTATCCGTTTCAGATTCGAAATGGTGCCCACGTAATAACATTTCTTCTTTTAAGGGGCCATAGTTTTCAATAATGCCGTTATGAATAATGGCAAGCGTTCTTGTTTCTGAAAAATGAGGATGTGCGTTGATATCATTCGGTTCACCATGGGTTGCCCAGCGTGTGTGGCCAATGCCGATGGTTCCTTCTGTATTTTTATCAGAAACAAACTCTTCCAGTGCACTTACTTTACCTGCCTTTTTGTAAACGTGCAACCCATTGTTGAGCAGCGCAACACCTGCACTGTCGTAGCCCCTGTATTCAAGCCGATGCAAGCCTTTGATAAGAATGGGGAAGGCCTGCTTACTACCAAT
This sequence comes from Chitinophagales bacterium, assembly GCA_039919825.1. Taxonomy (GTDB): domain Bacteria; phylum Bacteroidota; class Bacteroidia; order Chitinophagales; family UBA10324; genus JACCZZ01. The sequence goes on from JBDSEW010000369.1 coordinate 2,476, forward strand.
GTAACCGACGATTCCGCACATGCTGGAAAGATTTTGTTGAAGGAAATTATTCTATAGGTGAGTAGATGATTTTTAACATAATTTTATAGGCATCCGTTCGTTTTCCGCCGCCAGCCATCAGGCGGTCTGCTGTTTCCTGCGCGCTGTTGTTGATCAGGAACAATCCATAATCTGTTATGTTCCCGTCAATCAGTAATTGCACCTGCTGCGAAATGCTGAATTTATATTGTGCTACTGTATCTCCTGGCAAAATTCCAACACTTAACCGGTTGCCTCCATAGCTTGGGAATGCGTTGTTCACGTCATCGTTATCAGGAATTGCCTTTATTTTACCGGCACTGTCTAAAGTTACAATCAGTATCTGAACAGGTGGCGTAAAAACACTGTCAGCACGGTTAGGATCCAATCGCTGCGAGATCACTAATTCCGCCTTGTTGATGATCACATCGTGCAGGTTTAATAAATTAGGAATTGTAACCCTTGTTCTGATCCCGGCCATTGACTGGATAAAAAGGAGACTGTCTCCATCACCCGTTTCATTTTTGAGGTGATCAGCTACCACCGATCCTGTATAAGTATGCCGGAAATAATTGGTTCTCACCTCATCGGTTCCTATCGGGAAGATGAGGTTGAGGGAGGTCTTCGCAGGTGTGTGCCAGTACAACCTTAATCCGCTGGTGGCAGAAAGCATAGACAGGTATAACATGCTTGCAGAATAAGGTGTTCCGGTAGTATCCGGAGCAATCAGCAAACCATGAAAGTATTCCTTAAATGCTGAATCAGTGGCAAGAGCCGGTAAGCCAGATTGATTTAAAAGATCCTGGCCAAATCTGTCCGACAAGCGAATGCGCATGTGCGGCGGAAAGCTGACTCCGAGCACATCGATGCTATCCTTCAGGTTCGGCACCAGCAATTGCTTCCGTCCCAATAAATCAGCATCGGTGGCAAAAGACTTATTGGAATAGTAACCCTCTTCAGGTTCGGGGCTGATTTTTTCTGCTATTTCATAAATTGAAATAGACTGCGGAACATCTTCATATCCATAGGTCTTAAAGTAGGCAAGTGTGAGTACCACTGAATCAAGAAATAAGGTGTCAGGATCTCCCAGATCAATAGCAGTGGTAGGCAACAGGAATTCAGTGAAGATGGCCGCATACGATTTTCCGAAAAGCGGATCATACATATTTCCCAGCAGGCTGTAAAACTGGTTGCTGGTGACCAGCGAATCTACCCGCATCGAAGTCGTGACTACCTTAAATGTATCGGTAAATGTAGCATTGATATCATCTCCGGGTGGCAGAATGTCTATACCAATCTCAGAACTTTTTTTACAGGAACCCAATGCTATAACAGCTACCAAAAAATACCCAACCAATTTCCTATAACTCATATACGGGTGCTGTTGCAATTAGTATTGTTTGTGGAAATGAGCGAAGCCCTCAATAACCGGCATAATTAACTGTTTATTGAATGACGAATATTGAATAGATACCTTGTTCATTTTTTTGTCAGCGAATCATAAAACTCCTGGTAAGCGGCAGGAAACTCTTCTCCATTCACGTATTCCAGTATCGGTTTGTTTTTCTGGGCTTTCATAAATGTTTTCAATGTCTTATCAATCTTCTGATCACCTAAAATGAGCGCATCAGAATGGGCAATGCCTCCTTTATTAAGACCGGTAAAATCTCCCTTTTTGTAATACTCGAAATCGGAATCCTTGATATCCTTGTGTATGAGCGCCTTGGTATTGAATGATTTTGCCAGCGAACCTTCAAAAGGATTATCATAAACGGAATACACCACTTTTGAATTGTGAAACACAGGTTCTTTTTTATAAACAGTTTTAATATACATTGGAACCAGGCTGGTCATCCAGCCATGACAATGAATGATATCAGGAGGCCATCCCCATTTCTTCACCGTTTCGAGGGCACCTTTGCAGAAGAAGATCATGCGTTCGGCATTGTCGTCATAGAATTTATGGTGCTCGTCGGTGAAGTCGTATTTACGCTTGAAAAAGTCTTCGTTATCCAGGAAATACACCTGCAGCCGCGCTCCAGGCAATGAAGCAACCTTAATGATAAGGGGAAAATCATCATCATCGATGATGATATTCATTCCGGAAAGCCGCACCACCTCGTGCAGGCGGTGTCTTCTCTCATTGATACTGCCAAACCTGGGCATTAGCACCCTTATTTCCATCCCCTGGTTGAGCAGGTGTACAGGCAACTGGTTGGTGATGCGCGCCATCTCTGATAACACCAGGTATGGTTTCATTTCCTGCGTGATGATCAGTATTCGTTTTTTGTTCATCTGGGAATTTTCAATTGGGAAGGAGGTTCTTAAGCGCAACCTCTTAAAATCAGTGCGCAAAGATACTAAAAAAAAGCCTGAACTTTTCCAAATGGCCGGATTTGGGTAGTGTCTAACAAGTTCCTTTAAAATGAATCAAAATCATCTTATGACGTGGATTCCTTGTTGCTTCATCACTTTTATGGCCTCACCCCTCCATAGGAGTTCTACGGACCAACCTCTCTCCCAAGGAGAGGGGAGCGGCTCACTCCTAGCCTCAATTACCTGCTAAAAATGATTATCATTAGAAAACAACTAATTCCTGAACCTGAAATCCTGAAACCTCCCGCTAAGTATTATCTTTCCCGCCATATCAAAATGAACTGCCTTGATCCTGTTTAAGAAAGCAGCAGCCGTTACGGAGTATCTGGTATCGCAAAAGTCCACTGGAAAATCGATTGGATTTGTACCTACCATGGGAGCACTGCACCACGGGCATATCTCCTTAATGGTACGGGCAAAAGGTGAAAATGACCTGGTGGTCTGCAGCATCTTTGTTAATCCGGCCCAGTTCAATGACCCTAAGGACCTCGAAAAATATCCAAGGCCCATAGAAAAAGACATTGAAATGCTTACGGGTGCAGGTTGTGATGTTTTATTTCTGCCAGGTGTGAATGAAATCTATCCCAACGGGCTCGATCATTTAAAAGCATATGACCTGGGACACCTGGAAAGCTTTCTCGAAGGAGCTTCGAGGCCAGGACATTTTAATGGAGTGGCCAATGTGGTCGATCGTTTTTTGCAAATTGTGAACCCGGACAGGCTCTACCTTGGTCAAAAGGATTTTCAACAAGTGAAGGTGCTGGAGCAACTGGCAAAGCTGAAAGAATACGCAACTCATATTATCATCTGTTCTATCCTGCGGGAAGAAAATGGGTTGGCCATGAGTTCAAGAAATGTGCGGCTGACCGATGTGCAACGGGAACAGGCTGCCATCATTTCCCAAACACTTTTTTTTGTACAGGATTACTATCATGACTATTTACCTGCTGCACTTAAAGAAGAAGCTATCCGCCGCATCGAAACATTTCCCGATGCCAAAGTAGATTATCTTGAATTTTGCGATACGGATTCTTTCCAAATCATTCATGACTGGAAGGATGCGACCCATATTGTTGTGGTGACAGCCGTAATGGTAGCGAATGTCAGGTTGCTGGATAATGTGGTTATTCAATAGCACTGCTCAGGTTAGATCCATTAGCCCCACGCTTAAGCGTGGGGTTAATCAATCACCAGCTTTTTATAAGAAATGTATCCTCCACTCCTGATACCAACCACGTAATTCCCTTTTGGAAATTGTTTTATATCTACTTCCAGTTTGTTAAAAGTGCCTGAAGGAATTACAGCAACGTTCATCTCTCTTCCCAAAAGATCAGTAATTGTTACAACATAATTATCCTCTGAAGAACCTTCTATCAGAAGAGTGAGAAAATCGTGAGCAGGATTGGGAAAAATGGAAAACAAAAATGGGGTTTTGGAAATAATCGAAGTGCCGGTACCGATAAAACTGAACGGATCAGACAGGATGCCGCAACCATAGGTATCAGCAATGGCTACAGTATAACTTCCAGGGATAATTGGTACATAAAAAATGGAGGTGGCACCTGGAATGATGTTGCCATTTAAAAACCATTGATAAGAAGTGGCACCGGTAGAAAATAAAGTATCGTTGGTGAGCGTGATAACGGGTTGGGCAGTGCTGCTGAATAGCACATCGATAGGAATAAGCATGCAATCCTGGTAATCCGGGCAAACTGAAGGCGCACCACAGGAAGTATAACTTCCGGATTCGGTTATATAATAGATCGTCCCATTGGCACCCGGAATGGGAACTCCATTGTCAAACCACTGCACATTCTCCGTATAAGGTTGTCCCATTTCCAGGATCATGGTATCTCCCGGGCACAATACAAATGACTGCGTATTGGGATCGAAGGTACCCATGTCGCCGCTTTGAATCACATAGGGTAGCAGGAAGACCCATCCATCTACCAATACTGAAGCCGAGTTTTCGGTGCATCCTTCTAAAGTTGCTGCCACCTTGAATTGTTTGAGCACATCATCCTGCGTAACAATATAAAACTGGTTGGTAGCTCCGGCTATTGGGTTGCTCCCTTTGTACCATTGGTAGGCTTCATATTCCTGCGTCCATAACGTGTCGGTTGCGTTTGGACAAAGAATAGGTTGCGATGGAAGTACAGTTGGAGTAAAAGTGCATTGTGCCCACGCTGATGAGAGGTTGAGGCTAGTAACCAGGAAAAGTATGGTAGAAAGACGGTTCATTTTTCTTAGATTTTTTTTATGGAAATGTGTTTGGGTACTTATATACTGCTTCAGCAAAGTTAAATTACGATATTTTTCGTCTTTCTAAATTTCATAAAAGTTGGTTGTGAAGACACGATAAAAGTTGGTTGTGAAGACACAACCAACGGCGTACGCCAATGATTGTGTCATCACAATCATTATCAAATTGGTTGTGAGACACAACCAATGGCTAACGCCAACGATTGTGTCATCACAATCGTGATCAACTTGGTTGTGAAGAAACAACCAACAGCAAAGAATAAATTACACCCCCTCTGTGTCTCCCGGAGGGAACACAGAGGTATTCAATGCCCGCAACTCTTTAATAAAACATCACCTCCTGCTGATTTTTCTTACTTTGTGTTATGCCTGTGAAAACCCAGCATGACCCATCGCATGAACTTTACTTTTGCACTTCAGGTGTAAGGACTTATTTATTTCCTATTAACCTTTATGCAGAAATTCTTCATGGGAGAGAGTAAATTAGTCGCATTGAATTCCCCCTCCGGGAGACGGGGGCGGTGTAAATGCACTAATGAATATCAAATATCAATTAACTTACTTAAATGGTGGTCACCCCGTGGCCCCTCAAAGGGGCACCCTTCTCCTGTACCTTTCTTTCGCTTCGATTGAAGCTTTTCGTTCACCGGCAAATTGATTAAAGGTTTTTGCA
>JBDSEW010000461.1:0-5330 GCA_039919825.1 Chitinophagales bacterium
TACCATCTTATCCCCTTGTTCTTTGGCCACATCGCCGGTTTCTTCAACAGCCAGGTTATATTTCTGAGCGAGGTACCTCAATGCTTCCGGGTAATTAAATTTCTCATGCTCCATTACAAAACTAACAGAGTCGCCGCCCTTTCCACAACCAAAGCATTTATAAATTCCTTTGGAAGGTGATACATTAAAAGAAGGTGTTTTCTCGGTATGAAAAGGACACAAGCCAACGAAATTGGTGCCTCTTTTTTTCAGGTTTACAAAATCGCCTACTACTTCCTCTATTCGGGCAGCGGCTATTATTTCGTCTTTGCTTCGGGCGGAGATCATGTACGTGAGGGAAATAGAACGGGAGTCCGAAAATAAGAAATTGTGGTGAGTTGCAACTTGTATGTTGCTGCATTGCTGCATTGTTTAATTGATAAATTGTTGTTGGCTTAGTTGTAATTCGTTCCACCACCTGGAGAGTGTTGGATATCTGTTCCTGAATCAGTTTGGAATTTGATCATAAGTGTATCATTCAAGTTAAAGCCCCTTCTTAAATCCTTCCCCAAAGGGGAAGGACTTTCCTGCTTCGTGGCAAAGGTTTGACCAATTTTTTTCCTTTAACCCTATGTGAAAACAAATTTTGAATTTATCTGCCCTCCTGTGTCAGGCTCCATGTCATTTAGTTAAAAAACAATGCTAAAGTCATCGGATGACTTCGAAGTATCTTGCCTATATGAAGTATTTCGTTTAAGACATCCGATGACTCCTGACAATACAACAATTCAGCAGTGCAGCAATGCAATTGGTTTAAGTCATCCGATGACTCCTGGCAACACAACAATTCAGCAATGCAACAATACCCTCACTAAACCCTAACTCAAAAAAACACAGACACGGACCCTTTAAACGCAATGGGTGTTCCTGGTGTAAAGTGCAACTCATCAATCGGTGCGGACTCATCAAACAAACGGGATTCGGTGTCGAACTGTGCTTCATTCCATTCTGTATTGGTGAGGTTTTCAATATTCAATCCAATGCGGACATGATTCCAGCGATAACCAACAGCAGCATCAAGCACAAAATAACCCTCAGCAGTAACCGTATTGGATTCATTGGCAGGCCTGTCAGCCATCATCCGGTAACGCAAAGCACCTTCCCAACCACGCGGCTTGATAACAGTTAATCCGCCTGTTGAAGTGAAGCGTGGCGCCAGTGGAATTATATTTTCTTCCGCCAGTTTATCTCCGAAGAAATCCTGTAATAAAACTCCTTTTGAATAGTTCATATCCAAATCAGCATACAGCCAGGGAAGCACCTGGTACCTGCCTGAAAAATCAATGCCCATTCTGCGACTGGGGCCATTATCTTCGGTAGTGCCTTCATCACCAATATAAACCAGTTCATTCTCGAGCTCAAGCGTCCATAAGGCAACAGAAAATATTAATGACCCAACACGAATTTGTGTTCCCAGTTCACCTCCTGCGGCAAGCGGTAAGCGATGTGTAATTTGATCCTGTACGACACCACGTGCATCGTTGGAATGAAACCCTATTCCTGAGTTGAGAAAGAAATGCAAATTTTCTGCAGGTGAATAGACCAGGTTCAATTTGGGTTGTGCAAGCGATTGATAATTATAGCCGGAAATGTCTGTATGCATTGAATCAGGAGGAAGCAGGTCGTTCACATCAAAAGTGAAGTAATCAATCCGTAATCCAAGCTCTGCTTTAAATTGTGATGTGAAGTTTAATTCTTCTTTGATCCAGCCATTCATGTTACGTTCAAAAACAATTGAATTTCCGGTAACTGAAAGCCGCTCACGATCGGGCGAGTGCCAGAGCATGACGTTGGTACGGTCGCTGCGAAAACCAAGTCCAAGTGTTGTTCTTACCGGAATACTTCCGAGGTTACCGTTAATTGCATAATATCCATTGTAACCAAGAAAGGTGCGATCATCGGTTTGTTCAATCATATCCCCATTTACAGGATCATTCAGGAAAAAGGTGAAATTGGAAAACAACTTAAACCGGTAGTTCCCAAAATACATTTGAGAATAAAAATCATTACCACCAACTTTTGAGTGCAATTCAACATTCAGGTTATTTCTCGAAGTAGTTCCTCCTTCCAGTGTATCAATAGCGCCAAACCTGTCTAATGATCCCTCCTTTATCAATCGGTTGGGAAGTTGTCCTGATGCATTCCACGATGATCCAAAACCATTGAATGAAATGGTAGCCGAAGTTTTTTCACTGAGATGAAATACGTTTTTGTTGAAGAGCGTGAAACGTTGAAAGCGCTGACTGGCATCAAAATAACTGGGGTTATAAATAAAATCACCCGCTATATACGAGTTAACTGCAGCAGACTGAAAAGGCAACTGCATCATCAGCAAAGCCCTGCTTCCGCTTAATGCACGTTGTGTTGGGGCAGAAGTTAATTCTGTTGTAAAAGAGTTTTCATCCAATTGATTCAGCGTATTAAACCGAACCGTTGCACCGGTTGAAAAATCGCCGTTTTGTGTAAAGTAAGGCCCTTTGGTAATGTCCATGTTCTGAACTACTTCCGGAATCAGGAAATGAAGGTCTGCATAACCCTGACCATGACCATGTGAAGGCATGTTCACAGGAATTCCATCCACATATGTTGCTACATCTGTTCCATGATCACAATCGAAACCACGCACAAAGATCTGCTCTGCTTTTCCGCCACCGGCATGTTGCGCGATAAATAGTCCAGGCACTAAGCGAAGCATGTCCTGTGCAGAATTTTTGGGTCGCAGTTGAAAATCGATGATGTTAATTATTTCAGAAGACGCCGCGGAGACAGGCACATCACCCTGCACCACTAAATCGGGCAAGCTGATTATTGAAGGAGTAAGGGAGACACTTAAATTTGTTTTTTTATCAGCAGGTAAACTGATTTTAATTTCTCTAGGGATGTAATCTTCCTTTTGAAGTGATACAGTATAAAGTTTGGCAGGTATGTTTTCAAAGGCGAAATGACCTTCGGCATCTGTCGTGGTACTGAGATGATCTTCTACTATTAAAACATTCACTCCTTCAACAGGTCGATTCGTGATGTTGTCTGTAATAGTTCCTTCCAGAGAACCGGTGTGCGCCGAAGCAGAAAGGGTAATCAGTAAGCAAATGGATATTGAAAAGAAATGTAGAAACGATTTCATGGTTGAAATGGGTTGGATAGTTAACGTGGAAATCCCGAAGAGGCAGCAGGAAAAAAGCCAGCGAATATGCAGCGTGAAAAAAAGTTATGCTATGCTATAAAGAGACTAAGCGCATTTTTCAGTGTTGAAGAAGGTAATAATCTTTTTGGCTGAGCCAAGGATCTTCAACTATAAGCCGTCAAACAGACTTTGGCGGAGGTATGACAATGCCAGGAATAAACTGTGTGTTCATGTTCTCTTCACCCCTGAAGAAACAAAAACAAATAGAAGATATCATTAGACCAAACACCATCAACCACAATATGCCAGGGGTAAATTGAGGAAGAGTAACAGGAAAAGCCGGAGCCGTATCCATGAGGTGAAGTGGTGCAGATTTGAAATTTAAGATAAGGGTAAAAGGGGTGTTGTTAACCTGGTGGTCTTCATTGGCATGATTAACAAATTCCGTAATGAAATGGAAAGAAGATGCTTTTTTAAATGAATGATCGGTAATAAAAACAAAGCTATTGACTGCGATCACCAAAAAGAGGCCTAATACCCTGATAACCAGAAGTAATTGATCCTGCAGGGTTGAATTTCTGAAAGTAGAAAGCGTCATTTTTATGGCAAAAAACTATATACGGAAATAGGAAGGGATCGGATTTTAAATTAAATACTACTTACCTGCATGGGTTTTCCCTGTTCCGGAACGGTGTAACCATTTCGTGCCACCACTTATCAGCAATACAGTCAGAATTAAGCAAAAATCTAAGAGTGGTTGTACGAATTGTTAAATCCGTCTTATAGTATACTCGTGCCACCACTCAAAGGGTATTGTGCTGGTACTTTACTGCTTGCGTTTTAGTGGTGGCACGTGGGGAAAGGTATGGCCAATTTAACGGTGTAATCATTTCCCAATGTTGTCGCATTCACCCCTATTATTGTCAATTTAATACAGCAGGGATACAACAACAGCACATTACATTTGCACCTGTTTACACTAAATGAAATCACACATTACTCACTCTTAAAAACAAAAAACAAATGAACCACCCTATCTACCCCTGTCTGTGGTTTGACGGACAAGCCAAAGCAGCAGCAACATTTTATTGTTCTGTTTTTAAAGATTCCAAAATCCTTACGGACACACCCATGGTAGTGCTATTCGAATTGAATGGAAGTAAGTTTATGGGATTAAATGGCGGGCCCAAATTTAAATTTGATGAAGCGATCTCCTTTGTAGTGAACTGTGATACGCAGGCCGATATTGATTATTACTGGGACAAACTCACGGAAGGTGGAGAAGAGAGCATGTGCGGATGGCTTAAGGACAAGTTTGGAATTTCGTGGCAAATTGTGCCCTCGGTGATCGGCGAATTGATGAGCGATCCGGCAAAAGCTGAACGCGTTACAAAAGCTTTTATGAACATGAGAAAGCTGGACATTGAAATTTTGAAAAACGCATAAATCCCGGAGCTCACAAAAAGCAACCTGACATTTGGAAGATTTAAGCGCTTACTACAATAGTCTTTTTGACGAATCTGTCAAAGCATTTTTAGCAGGGGATTATTTTATAGATGCCCAGATTAATTCTCTATCAGATAACCGATTTGGGTTGACTTTGATCATAAAAATTGATGACTCCATCAAAATTAAAATTCAAAGTTTTATAGATGACCTGAAGAATATTGACCCGCATCAATATTATTATTCCCAATCCGACCTTCATGTCACGGTGATGTCGATCATTTCCTGTTATGATGGATTTAGCCTGGAAAATATTTCAGTTACGGATTACATTAAGGTCATAGAAAAAAGCATGACTGATATCAATGCAATTGAAATTGATTTTCACGGGGTTACGGCATCCTCGTCTGCAATACTTATACAGGGTTTTCTAGCAGAAGATGCATTAAACAATCTGAGAAATAATCTCAGGATGAACTTCAAAAGTTCAGGACTGGAGCAAAGCATTGATAAGCGGTATTCAATTTTTGCAGCACACATAACGGTTGCACGATTTAGGCAGAAAATTAAAGACCCTCCTAAATTGATTCATATGATTGAAGAAAACCGACGCCGTGATTTTGGAAAAATGAAAGTGGAACAACTTGATTTGGTGTATAATGATTGGTACCACCGGGAAGACTTTGTGAAACAGTTATATAGCTTGAGCTTAAAATAATAA
>JBDSEW010000007.1:0-30652 GCA_039919825.1 Chitinophagales bacterium
CAATAGCAGGCCCGTATTCCGCTCCTACAGGTAAAGAGCGTCAGCAAAATTTAGATGCAATGAATGAAGCAGCAGCAGCCATTTACGAAATGGGCCACATTCCTATTATTGGAGTGAACGCTGCACTGCCTGTGCTGGAAAAATCAGAAGTGGATGATGAATATAAACTGATCATGGACATCTCTATGGCAATGGTGGAAAGTTGTGATGCCCTTTTACTTCTTGCTGAATCACAAGGCGCAAACCGCGAGCGGGAACTGATAGCGTCACAAGGGAAGCCTGTCTTCAAATCGATCAGCGAGGTTCCTTCAGCTTGATTCCGGATACTTTTGTAATCTTCAAGGCGCGTTCCGTTATGGCTCATGATTACACTTCAGCCGGTGTCATAGCTTATAGTTTATAGCTCATACTTCCAACACATGAAAATCATCTGCATTGCCCGCAATTATGCCGAACATGCAAAAGAATTAAAGAATGATATTCCCGATGCACCGGTAATTTTTATTAAACCGGACACTGCATTCAAGCGGAAGAAGTTGCCATTTTTTCTTCCCGATTTTTCAAAGGACATGCATTATGAAACGGAGATCGTATTGCGCATTTGTAAAAACGGAAAGAACATCGCAGAAAAATTTGCAGATCAATATTTTGATGCGGTAACTGCAGGCATTGACTTTACCGCACGTGATTTACAGAGTGAATTGAAGAAGAAAGGTTGGCCCTGGGAGATTGCAAAAGGATTCGACGGTTCTGCCTGTGTCGGAGACTTTCTTCCCAAATCCCAGTTTGATAATTTGAAGGAATTAAATTTTTGCATGTATAAGAATAAAGTTCTTACGCAAAAAGGAAACACCAAAGACATGATCTTTCCCTTTGAAAAGATCATCAGCTATGCATCTCAGTTTTTTACACTTCTCAAGGGCGACCTGATCTTTACAGGAACACCTGTCGGTGTTGGCGCTGTAACATTCAACGATCACATCGAATGTTTTGTGGAAGATGAAAGTGTGTTGGAATTCGATGTAAAATAATTCCAGGCAATTAATAAACCGTTTACTGCCGGATCAATTTCCCTGTCCCGATTAATTCATTGTTGTTATACAGTTCATAGAAGTAAATTCCCTTCTCTTTTAAAGAAGTATTTAGCAGGAAAGTGCTGCTGTGAATATTGCCGGCAAAAAACTGTTCCTGTCCCCACAGATTATAAATGCGCACAGCAAAATTCTTTTCAGCCCACTCACTCTTGATACTGAATTGAATCCCTTGTTCAAATGGGTTAGGCGATACCTTTATATGATATCCCTTTTGCAAAGCAATCGGATGTTCGCTTGTGGGGAAGATCACCGACTTTTCGGCAATGGTTACAAACGGCGAATCGGTTAACACCGGTTGATTGTAATCAAAATAAATGGCTGCAAAATTATTGATCACTGATCCCGGAGGATTCAGAACCTGCTGACTGATCTTGTACTTCACAAAGCCATGACTTCCCTGCACGTTCACAATGCTGTTGGGCAGCATAATATGATCAAAAGCAAACGTTCCTATTCCTTCTCCTCTAAGTGAAAAGACATACGGATGGCTGGATGCTCCTGGTTGAATGGTTTTTGCATCAAGGTGTACAATATCGAGCGTATCAGTAATCAACACATTAAAGGCGGTATCAGTACCTGTGTTCTGGAATTGAATAATATAATCCAGCTGATCATTTACAGTTACCAGATGATCCACACCAACACCCGATGGCTGCACACTTTTTTGATTCGGATCAAACGAACCGGTAATCAGGTGGCAATCGATATCCACCCAATCGTCAGCATCATCCTGCACCACCGGAATAATTTTATCAAGTGAAAAAGGACCCGTTCCGCATAGCTCTACAAAACTTCTTGGCTGGCTGTTTCCCGGATGCCCGGGTGCCTGCAGTGCTTCCGCACGGAATGTTTTACCTGTAGCAGGTATCTGGATTACAAGGCTATCGCCTGAATCCAGATCGATGTTTACAAGGCCCATCAAAAGATCATCTTCATAAATGGTAACAGAATTACCGCTGGCCATATCACCGGTACCGGCATTTCTTACTGTAAATTTTATAGTGTCGTTGGTAACGTTGCAGGAACCTGTCATCTGCAGATCAGATAGATCCCACGTTGAGCTTACCGGTAAACAGGTAGCGTCAGGAAAAATATTTGCACGCACACATGCTGTCTGGGTGAGTATTGCATCACAGGAAACAGAATCGGTAATAATAAAAGAACCAACGGCTCCTACAGCAAGGGTGCCTACAGGGAAAAGGTAGGTGTTTCCATTTACTGAAGTCCATGGCAGCGTGCTTTCAAGGGGAATAATTTCAGGATCAAATTCAATCTCAATAAAGGTGTTAAAAGAGGTCAGCGTTCCTTTGTTTCTGTAATTGACAGCATACGTGTTATTATTGAAACAAAGCCGTTGTGCCGCAGTAGCAATATCTACTTGCGGAAGTGCACAATAAGCTATAATCTGGTTTGGAAAGTTCCTGTTGTTAAAAGTATCCGAAGGGTTCACGACAACTATGGATTGCAGATTCCCGTTGCAAGACAGTTCCCAGAGCGCAGGTGAAGGGTTATCCTGTGAAAGCTCGTAAGCACCCGTATTGCCGGTGAAAAAAGTGTAGTACCCGTTACTGTCAGTTGAGGTAAAGAATTGTCCCGGGTTGATCTTAATAATTCTGTCGGCCAGTGGTGGCTCACCGGCATCGAAGAAACAATTAGCATTAAGGTCTTCAAACACATAACCGGAAACTGTGTAGGGCAAACATTCATTGGTACCGGAGCAGATAGCTGGTAATGGCTGTGAGCACGTGAATATAGTTCCTCCTGCAGGAAAATTCCGGATACACTCAAGGCTGGTGCTACAAATATTTATTTTCAAACTATCCGGTAATGATGGTAAGCAGCTGACCGGATTATAGCTCAAATCTATATCGCATGAAAATGATGGACCGGGAAATGACGGTATTGAAATGATAAAGTTATCATGAACAGAAAGGGTATTGAGCGAAGGAGGTAATGGAGGAAGTGCGGTAAGCAAGTTGTTTGCACAACCCAGGTAATCCAATCCAGCCGGAAGTGCCGGGAGTGAAGTAAGCTGGTTGCCAGAACATTTTAACTCGGTAAGTGCAGTAGGTAACGCCGGCAAGGCAGTAATTAAATTGTCATTGCAAACAACAGATAAAAGCCCCGATGGCAAATCGGGTAAAGAAGTGATCTGGTTGCCCCCGCACACGAGGTATTTTAATCCGGATGGAAGCACCGGTAATGCGGTAAGCAAATTATTCTGAACACCAAGGTAAGTAAGGCCCGGAAAAGACATATTTATTGAGGTGATAAAGTTATCTCCACAGCTGAGTACATTGATGCTGGAAGGAAGCTGCGGTATTTCAGTGAGCAAATTATTAGTGCAATACAACTGACCAAGATTGGGAGGAAATGCGGGAAGCTCAGAAAACTGGTTATTGCTGATCACCAAATAAAGAAGCGTTGCAGGAAGCTTCGGAAGTGTATCGAGCAAATTATCCTGGCAAAAAAGGTTTTCAAGATTGTCAAAATATTGAATGCCGGTTAGATCCTGTATGCCCGAACTGGAAACATCAAGGCTTTTTTCCGTAGTAACCTCGTTACAGGTGGTATCCAGCTGGTTGCCAGACATGCAAGAACCAAAGTTACTCTGCAGGAAAGCGGCAAAATTAGGATCAGGAATAGTAACCTGACCATAGCAGTCATTCGTATTTACAAAACTCATTACGACCAATGCCACCACACACTGCTTTTTCAGCAAGCGCGCAAAACTTCTCCATGATGGTAACAAGTGTTTCATAAAACTCGGTAAGGGAAATACTGTTAAGCTGGCTTAAAGTTGAACTACTTACCCCAGATTGCCAACCAGAAATTCTTTGATTTGTTTGAATATTTTCATTAAAAGTCAATAGATTTACCTTCTTTCACACTCTAAATTTTGCCTTTTTCCCAGTGATTATTGTTTGATTTTTCTATTCCTATGAACAACTCCAAAATTATTACTCTGCTGCGCAATTTACCCGCTGCTGAAATGAAATCGCTTCACCGCTGGATAAAGGTTCACGGTGCAAAGAAAGATGCGTACCGCCTTTTTGATTATCTCTGCCGAAACCTTGCAATAACCCAGGCCGGTAAAATTTCCAAGGAAAAAATATTCAATATTCTCTTCAAAAACAAACCTTACAACGATCTAAAGCTGCGCTATATGAGTTTTGAGCTGCTGCGTATGTGTGAAGATTTTATCGTATTTCAAAACGTTGCACAAAACAGCAACATGTACCAGCTCCAGCTGCTGCAGTATTACCGCAAAAGACATCTTCCCAAATTTTTTGAACAGACCTATGGTCTCCTCCGTGACAACCTGCAGACACAGTCTGTGCGCGACAGCGACTATTTTTTTACCAGTATGAGCGCAAACAGTGAATACAATAAATTTCTGAAGTCGAAACAAAACCGCGCTATTGAACCCAACATCCAGCGGCTCAGCGATGATCTTGATATTTTTTATTTGTTGAATAAGCTGAAGGTGTACAGTGAAGCATTGAACTACAAGAATATTTTAAAAGTAGATTACAACATCCGGTTTGTTGATCACCTGCTAAAAGAAATACAACAGGTCGGCATTGATGATTATCCCGCACTGAAAATTTACCACGCAGCATTGTTAACGCTGCTGCAAAATGAAGATGAATCGCACTACTATGACCTGAAAAAAAATATGCAGCGGTACAAAAAGATCTTTGAACTGGAGGAGCTGGAAGGAATTTATGCACTTGCAAGGAATTACTGCATTAAGAAAATAAATCTCGGCAATAAAAAATTCCTCCGCGAACTGTTTGAATTGTATCAGCGTGAGCTGGAGCTCATCAATGATATGGAAAGCAAAGAACTCCAGCCTGCTATTTACAAGAACATCATTACCCTCGCATTCATGCTCAATGAGCTGGAGTGGACCTTCCATTTCATAGAAAGCTATACGAAATACCTTCCGGAAGAATACCGGGATTCTTATTACAACCTCAACATTGCCACTTATTATTTTAAAAAGAAGGACTATGAAAAAGTGATCCGGCTGCTGAACCAGGTTGAGTACCACGATTTTTTTATACAGCTCAGTGCCAAGTCGCTGCTGATGAAAACTTATTTTGAATTGAAGGAATACCTGTCCTTCGATTCACTCGTGCACAGCTTTAAAATTTTATTGCAAAGCAAAAAAGTGCTCGGTTATCACCGCAACAATTATGTAAACTTCATAAAGTATTGCCGTAAACTATTGTTCCAGGAAAATCTTGGTAAATCAGAGGTGATCAAACTGGAAAAAGAAATTTCCGCCACCAAAGAACTTGTTGAAAAGGAATGGCTGCTTGAAAAACTTCAGGGTCGCAAGCGAAGCCCCTGATAAAATTCGCTTTTTGGTAACTCCACTATATCACCGGGCACCATCTTGTCAATATTGAGCTTTTCAATGCCATATCTGATCAGCCGCAGTGTGGGATGCCCCACCTTTGCAGTCATTTTCCGTATCTGCCTGTTCTTTCCTTCTGCAATCACCAGTTCCAGCCACGATGTTTCAGGATGCTTGGTATAATTTACAGCAGGAATGCGCTCAGGAATTTTTGGTGCCGCCATCCCTCTCACTCCTGCAGGCTGAGTTTGATGCAGAGTGCCTTTCAGGTTAATCGTTACTCCTTTGCGCAAGTGGTTCAATGCTTCGTCACCCGGAAGCCCCTCTATTTGCACCCAATAAGTTCTTCCATGCTTTCCGTCAGGGCTCAGTAAGCGTATGTTTACTGCTTTATCGTTGGTTAGCAACAACAATCCTTCGGTATCATGATCCAGACGGCCAACCGGATATACATCTTTCTGAAAATCAAATAATGAAGCCAGCGTATCATGGCCTGCTTCCGGTGTAAACTGAGAAAGCATTCCAAACGGCTTAAAAACTTTATAGTAGAGATGCTGCATGATGTGGTTAAAGGTAGAGAAATAGTCGGAAGTCGTAAGTCCTTAGTCCTAGTTGTCTTACGTCGTCCGTCTTGCGTCTCCAATCTTATGTCTCTAATCTACCTCTTGGTTCCAGGCTCCTGGTTCCTGATTCCTGGCACCTGATTCCAGCCTCCCCTTCCCACACTAACTACCGGTAGTTTCTTGCGCAATCCACTTACCTTCTTATTTTTGCGCCCGATAAAATCAGCTACCTTGGATCTTACTCTATACCTGCGTGCATTTGAAAAGATGTGTTATGTGAAGTATATGGCGCAGACTTACGATGAAAATCGACAGATCTGTAAGTATGTTCATTCTACCTCACGCGGACATGAAGCTATTCAGCTGGCAGTAGGCCTTCAATTGAAACCACACGATTACCTCGCTGTTTACTACCGCGATGAAAGTATCCTGCTTGGATTAGGATTTGAACCTTATGAGCTGATGCTGCAGTTGATTGCCAAGCGTGACGATCCTTTTTCCGGTGGACGCGAATATTATTCCCATCCCTCTTACAAAGGCGGTGATAAAGCAATGATCCTCCATCACTCCAGTGCTACAGGTATGCAAGCCATTCCAACTACAGGGCTCGCACAGGGTATTCAATACTTAGAGAAAAAAAATATGCTTGATGCACCGGAACCACCGGTGGTAGTTTGTTCAATGGGTGATGGAAGTGTTACAGAAGGTGAAGTAGCTGAGGCATGGCAATTTGCAGTGCTGAAACAATTGCCCATCATTTATCTCATACAGGACAATGACTGGAGCATCTCTGTCTCTTCCGATGAAATGCGCACGATGGATGCGTATGAATATGCGGCAGGTTTTAAAGGCATGAAACGCGTTCGGGTAAATGGCAGCGAGTTTCATGAAGCCTATGAATGTGTTCGGGAGGCTATTGATTATGTTCGGAAAGAACGGAAACCTATTCTCATTCATGCAAAAGTTCCGTTACTCAATCATCATACTTCAGGTGTTCGAAAAGAAATGTATCGCGGCGCAGAAAATCTTGCACTGCACGCAATTGATGATCCATTCCCCAAGCTGAAAAAGTTTTTGCTGGAAAACGGTATCGTGGAAGAAATCCTGGAGGAAATGGAAAATCGTGCTGAGCAAAAAATTGCGCGCGATTTTCAACGTGCAGTAGCTGCACCAGAGCCGGATCCTTCCACCATTATGGATCATGAATATGCACCAACACCTGTTACAGAAGAAAAAGGTAACCGCTCCCCTGCCGGCGGACAAAAAGTAGTGATGGTAGATGCAGCTTTACACGCTGTAGATGAAATTCTTCGCAAACATCCGGAAGCAATTTTCTTCGGACAGGATGTAGGCAGAAGGTTGGGCGGCGTATTTCGCGAAGCGGCTACACTTGCTGATAAGTATGGCGATGACCGTGTGTTCAACACAGCTATCCAGGAAGCATATATTGTTGGATCAACAGCAGGCCTGAGCGCAGCAGGAGTAAGACCGATGGTGGAAATTCAATTTTGCGACTACCAGTTTCCTGCCATCAACCAACTGATCACCGAAATTTCCAAATCATGTTACCTCACGATGGGAAAATTTCCGGTGAGCACAGTTATCAGAATACCGATTGGTGCATACGGTGGCGGAGGACCTTATCACAGTGGCAGTCATGAATCGGTGGTGCTGGCACAGCGCGGAATAAAAGTAGTGTATCCATCCAATGCTGCTGATCTGAAAGGACTGTTGAAAGCAGCATACTATGATCCCAATCCTGTGATCGTGTATGAACACAAAGGATTGTACTGGAGCAAAAATCCGGGTACGGATGATGCAAAAACCATAGAGCCTGATGAAGACTATATTATTCCATTGGGAAAAGCCAACGTAGTGCAGGAAGCCTCGCAGGAACAATTAGACAATGGCAACACCTTATGTATCATCACCTATGGAATGGGTGTGTATTGGGCGAAGAATGCATCAAAGCAATTTCCGGGATCCGTGGAAATAATTGACCTGCGAACCTTGAATCCCTGCGACGATGAAAAGGTTTTTGAAACAGTACGCCGCCACGGTAAGTGTATCGTGCTCAACGAAGAGCAGGTGCAAAACACTTTCGCACAGGCCTTATCAGGAAGGATCTCCTACTCCTGCTTCCGTTTTTTAGATGCTCCCGTAAAAACGATCGGAGCAAAACCATTGCCTGCTGTGGCGATGAATATGGCATTGGAAAAAGCCATGTTGCCGGGAGTGGAAAGCGTGGCGGAAGAGATCAGGAAATTGCTGCAGAGCTGATTTCCTGTTTATTTAAATCAATTGCAGATGTTCTTTAAAATAAGAGAAATAGAACCCATTCACTTTTCAGAAGTTAGTTCTTAATAAATTTGCGGACACAATACGCTCCTGTTTCAGTATCAACCAACTTACATAGATATTCACCTGGTAATAATATGGAAACATCAATTCCTTCACCTGACGATTTCATTAATTCCTTTCCCAATAATTTTTTTCCGGCCAGATCCAAAACTGAAATCTCGCGTAGCTGGCCATTTATAATTCCAGGATGAATGAATAAATAGTCATGAACAGGATTCGGAAAAATTAAAGCAGCAACGAGTTGCAGTTCAGCATTTATTGCAAGTAATGTTGCATTGTAGGGATAAAGGTCGTCAAACATTAATCCATCTTTTCCCGTTTGATTTTCATCGCTGATAAACGTAAAACGATATAAAGTGGATTATTGACTTGGAATAAAACAGCCAGGTTAACATCAAAGAAAAGCCAGCCATTGGAGCTGCCGGTTAAGGGGGACGGCGTTTGGTTGTCATAGCTGTTCCACTGGAACCTGATAATTACTGATAATTGAATCCTCCATCAGATTAATCCAGGTAGAGCTATTATCAAACGATACTTCTATTTTTCCATAATCAGATAATGTATCGCTATCAACCCAATAATAACCCCTTATCCCCATGTATTCATGAATAGATACAGAGGTCATTGTAGTGCTCACAATGAATGCAGAAGTATCGTTAACCGGATATGGATCCGCTAAAGCAGTCACAATTACATTTGGAGATGAATAAGCAGCATTGAAATTGTTCTTTTGAGGTATTCCAACTTTCCAGATGTTATCCGGATTGGAGATGCTGTCAATTTTGAGATGTGATAATGTAAATGGGTCTTCAAAATTGAGGAGGTAATTTTCTCCCTGCCACTGAGCAAATACTGAACCTGAAAACAATATCAAAAAAGAAAATACAATTGTAGCGGCTTTCATAGGAAATTAAATTATTGTGTCTGTTAATATACAAAGAGTATTTATCGGAACCAGAGGTTAGATGGAAAATCACCTGATCAAAACCGGCTCAGTCCCGGGACCAGGTTCCCTATAATTCGCTGGCGGATGCCGAAATAAATTCGGCATGACAGCATTGATGGACTCTTTTCTGGATCGCATTAGAAAGAATGGATGCTTAAAGATGAACAGGATTAAGAAGTTTCCTTCAGTATAACACCTATTATTTTTTTGATTTTATCCTTTTCAAATCTCTTTCGCCATTGTGCTTTCTTTCCCACAGCACAGTTCATTGAAAACAATAAAATGTGCTTGTATCTATTCTTCCTTTTTATATCCGCCAATACTATTTAATCAGTACCCATGATACAGGCCCAACCGGCTTAATCAGCGCTCTCACCTGTTCCCATTTTAAATAAATTGTAATGGGGCCATCGGCATAAGATGCAATTTCATAAGGATTGTAGGTGAAGCCAATGCCACCATGGTCGATAAAAAAATCTTCTTTTAGTTCAAGCTTGTCGATCAGTAGCCCGCTATCTGACAGGGAGCTGTTGGCACCAATGCCGCGGTCTTTGCGCAATTGCTGCTCCGCAATAGCGGTGAGTTCCTTGCTCTTATTTGAATAAAAAAGATCGTTTAGCTGCAACACGTCACCTGTTTGTAAATTGTACACCTGGTAGCTGAAACTATAATTACCATGTGCGCCGCCGCTGTAGGAATAATCAAACTCTTTTACAGAAAGAATACTTTGCTCGTTGTAGATAACGCTATAAGCCTCCTGGTAATCCCAGTTGTAGGTTTGGGGAGATTCATCCATATATTCTTCGTCTTCTTCTGCCACTGAGTCCGTAAACGTTTCCTCGTAAGAGTCGGAATATGTATCGAATTCATCCTCCATAGATTCAATGGTGAGTGCTTTCAACTGCGCTGCCGTTTCATTTCCCCGCGCATCTGTATTGAGAAGCGCTTCATTTATTTTTTTTTCAACAAGCGCATCTTTCATATTCAGCACATAGCAATAAGTGTAAGCGGCTGAACAGCCTAAGGATTCTCCTTTTGCATTTTTGCGCCACTGATATTTAAAAGATTTTTCCAGGGAACGCACTTCCGCACTTCCTTCCGGTAGAAATGAATGCAATGAAAAGGCAAGCTTTTTTGACCGCGAAGCATCGCTCCAGGTACCGTCGATGGTTGAAAAATCAGTAGCCATTTTTCCGGAAAAATTACCAGTGGCGGTGCTGTCCACAAATTCCTTCAGGTGCAGTTGCTGATTCTTTAAAGAACCTTTCAGGAAAAGTTCTTTACCAACAGTATTGTAATAGTAATGGCCGGTTACAGTTGTGTCAGTGATAAAAAGGTCGACAGTAATGCCGAGCCTATTGTCAATGGCACCTTCAAACCGTTTGTATATGCCGGCAACTTCCTGGGCGTTTACAAGGCACACCTGGCAAATCATAAGAACTAACAGAAATCCTTTCATTTCAATGTTTATTTTAACTTCAAATGTACTATTCAGTTGCTTTATTATTTTGTTTTGGAAAAACGATATATTTTTTTGAAAATACATTGGTGTTTCAGGATTTAACTTCTAATTTCAACTCCCTTAAATTTTTAACACAATTCGCAATATTTTAAAATGCCAAAATCACCTGCTGAGATGCACGAAGCGATTGCCCGCAACCTTCAAAAGAATACTGGAAAAACACTTGAGCAATGGATTGAAGTGGTGAAAAAAACAGGTCCTAAAGACCGCAAAGAAAAAATAACCTGGCTGAAAACCAAGCACCAGTTAGGCAACGGACAGGCAAGTACCATTACCAAAATGATGTACGAAGGTATGTCGGATTATGACCCTGAATATTTAATGCAATCCCATTTCAACGGCGATAAGGATTATCAAAAACCCATTTACGATAAGATTGCCGCTTCTTTAAAAAATTGGGGCGATCATAAAATTGCCGTTAATAAGACCTACCTCTCCCTGATTCACCGCCAGCAGTTTGCCATCATTAAAACCACTAAAGATGGAATGGTGATTGGCGTTCCGGAACTGGCTGTGAAAGCTGCGAAGAACAAAGAATTCAAGACCACCAAAAATTTGGGCAGCGACCGCATCACTCATAAACTCTTGCTCAACGACATCAGCGATCTTTCAGATGGCGTGATGAGGGTGTTAAAGGCGTCTTATGACAAGTGTTAAGAACAATGAACCATGAACTGTCAATGTTAAATGGTACACTATTGCTTCCAACCCGACAGATCTGCAATTAAAAACGAAGGAATCTTTTCACTTTTACCGTTGAGAAAGACATTGACCATTCACCATTCTCTATAACTAAACTCACAACCAGCATCTACCAACTGTCAACTACTACTAAGTAAACTAACTCACTACTCACTACTCACTACTAACTACTCACTACTCACTACTAACTAACATGAGAATCAACAGACCCGAAAAAACAGACTATCCCGAATATTATGAACGATACATTGCCAAAGTAGCCGGCAACCCACTGGATGCTTTACGGACCAATAATAATATACTTCGCAAAATGATCATGCGGCTTAGCAGGAAAGATTTGAACTACCGGTATGCCGAAGGGAAATGGAGCATCAAAGAAATACTGGTGCACCTGATGGATGGGGAACGGGTGTTTTGTTACAGGGCACTTCGTTTTTCGAGAAATGATGCAACCGAATTGCCTGGCTTTGAAGAAAATGATTGGGTACCTAACAGCAATGCCAACAGTCGAAAACTGCGCTCTATTTTCAGGGAATATGCTGCAACCAGGAACAGCACTATCGAAATGTTTTCTAACATGAACAAAGAGATGTTGAACAGGTCAGGTGTTGCAAATGGAAAACCTATTTCAGTTCGCTCAATTTTGTTTGTGGTGGCAGGTCATGAATTGCACCACATGCGAATAATCCTGGAGCGCTATATTGAAAAATCGTGGGTGCATCCTTCCAAGTAAGGAAGCAACCTACATCGTTTTTTGTAACGTACTTTGCTGTTTAGAGATATTCAGGTTAGTGATGTAATAGACCTACACTCTATACATAGACGAGTTATAATATTCACCTGATTAATAGCAAGTTAGAATAGTTTATATCCTTTGGAGGAAGAGCTGATGACTAGGTTTAAAAATAATCAACCAGCTAGGGTATAAAGCAGTACGGACTTACTATTTTATTTGCCGTTCCAAACGGTTCCATCCTGGCCAAAATGTGTGTACCAGCTGAACCAGAAGGAAAAATATCCCGGAAGGGTTTGCCCATTCATAGTCGCATATGGAGCATTGTTTTCCACTTTTACCGATACTGTTCCTGAAGGCGATTTAACCGAAGCGCTTCCTTTCTTTAATAAAGGCACCCATGCAAAAGCTACAGATCCTTTTTCTGTGTTTACGACATACATCATTTCTTTTGCGGGAAAAAGATTGCTGATTTTTGATACCGGGAAATACAATTCTTCTGATGACATATAATCGGCATATGGATATTGTGTGTAATTACGGTCGAAGCCGGTTTTAGGACTCAATACTTTTGCCTTAGGGAAATGAGCGCTGACTTCTTCAAACGATACAATCACTGAATTTACCAGCTTCAGGTGCTTTCCTGTAAAATCACCAACCACTGCTTCTCCGAGAGATTGCGACCACAGGCTTTCATTCTTATCATCAAACATCAGTAAATTCGACTCATACAGTTTGCCACTTACTCCAAATTGTAAGGTGTCACCTTCTACAACCCTTTCATATACTATGGCTGAAGCGCAAAGGGGGCAGAATGTTACCACTATAGGAACACCATCCATCACATCATTTACTACTTCATGCCAGTTGAGAATGTTGAATGGATAGAAACGGGTTTCTGATTTACCTTCCAGAAGAATTCCATAATCCGGCTCTGTAAGAAATCCTTTGGCTTCTTCCACACTAAAAAATTCAGGAAAATCGATGGCAGGAATACCGTTTTTTGATACACCACCGTCGTGGATTGAATCTACAGGAATAGCATGTTTAGAGAAATTGGTTTTCAGTTCTCTAAAATCATAGTCACGGGCCAAAGCAGAATCAGCAGCACCAGCTTTTGCTGATGAATCAGTTACCGTTTTATGTTCACTGGATGGAGGTGATGTACAGGAGTAAACAAAAAGCGCAGAGACCATCACCATCAAAAGATGATTGCGCAACAACAATTTATACAATACCGGGAAATTTAGGTTTAACTGAATTAACTTCGCTAATTAAGGAACAACTACTTCCGACTACGATTGTTCTCCACCTGCCCGCGCTATGTACTTATCCATCTCTCTTCCTTCTGCAGTGTTCGGATATTTTGATTTAATTTCCTCATACACTTTTTTTGCCTCGGCAGTCTTCTTCTGGTTTTCCAGCAACATTCCAGCCTTCTTCAAAAACATAGGTGTAGTAAGTTCATTTTCGAAATGATAAGCAGCTTTTTTATAATAGTCCACGGCTTCATCCATTTTACCCAGTTCTGAATAGGCATCTCCCATAGCACCCAGCGACATATTCGTCACCATCTTGTCTTTCCCACTAAAATCTTTCAGCTCGTCGATGGCATCTTCGAACTTACCCTGTTTCAGGTAAATGACACCGGTATAATAATGTGCAAGGTTTGCAGCAGATGTCCATTTGTAATCATCCATGATCTGAACAAAACCCAGGTAATTTCCATCTCCGTTCAGCGCACGATCCAGCGAATCCTGGCCAAAATATTTTTCTGCCATAAACATTTGGTTCACAGCTTCCTTGCTTTTGGGTTCAAGGTATAATTTTGTAAAACCAAGATATGCAGCTACCACTGCAAACAATGCTCCTACTACATAGGTCAGCATTGTTTTATTCTGGTTCACCCAATGCTCAAAATTATTCAGCCGGTCTTCCAGATTCAGGTTTTGGTTCTTTATTTCATCTGCCATTTCTAATGAGTTATTCGTTATTTATGATTGGTGATTTTAATAATCGGTAAGCTGCTTTTCAGGGGTTGTTTAGTCGGCCAGGAAAGGATAATCCGTTTCCATATAGTTATTGGTGTAAATTTCTGAAGGATCCGGATACGGAGATTCTTCAGCAAACTTAACACAGGCATCAACTTCTTCGGTAATTCTAAGATTGATGGCTTCAATATCCTGAGCAGAAGCGTAATTGTTTTTTAAAATGGTGGCCAGCGTTGTTTCTATCGGATCTTTCTGTTTGTATTCTTCCACCTCATCTTTTGACCGGTATTTGGCCGGATCACTCATAGAGTGTCCTTTGTAACGGTATGTTTTAATTTCAAGCAATGTAGGTCCATCACCTCCTCTTCCTCTCGCTGCTGCTTCTGCGACTGCTTCATGAACAGATTCACACCGCATTCCATCTACCTGGAAAGAGGGCATGTCATAAGCAAGTCCTAATTTACTGATGTCAACCACATTACTGGAACGCTCTACTGAAGTGCCCATCGCGTATTCATTGTTCTCGCATATAAATATCACCGGCAGTTTCCAAAGCATGGCCATGTTAAAGGTTTCGTGCAATGCTCCCTGCCGTGCTGCTCCATCTCCAAAGAAGCAGGCACATACATTCTCTGTCCCTAAATATTTTTCAGAGAAGGCAATACCGGCACCCAATGGAATCTGTGCTCCTACAATTCCATGACCTCCAAAGAATTTTTTCTCTTTTGAAAAGAAGTGCATTGAACCACCTTTGCCTTTGGTGCAACCTGTTGCCTTACCATACAACTCAGCCATGCATTCATTGGCCGAAATGCCACGGGCCAGTGCAAGGCCATGATCACGGTAGGCAGTAATGATGGGATCTTCCGCACGCAACGCAGAAAGAGTACCTCCTGCAACAGCCTCCTGGCCAATGTACAGGTGGCAGAAACCACGGATTTTCTGCATTCCATAGAGCTGGCCTGCCCGCTCTTCAAAGCGGCGGATGCGAAGCATGAGCTCATACCAGTAGAGGTCAGTTTCTTTGGTAAATACTCCCTGCCGGGATTCTTTAACAACCTTTCTCTCAGGCATCATGTCCACTACTTCCGTAGCCTCGCCATTGGTTTCTTTTACTAATTTTGTTTTCGCCAATTCTACCGAATTAGGGTGCGAAAATAATTAAAAAAGTCAATAAGAACGAAGCGATTTTCTCCTGCCTGTGTATCTGAAAGCAATATCACTCATCCAGTTCAAAAATTACGGTTCAGCCCAGTTCGAATTCAGCCCTTCCCTGAATTTCTTTACCGGCCAAAACGGAGCCGGAAAAACTAACCTCCTGGATGGTATACACTACCTGTGTCTTGGCAAAAGCTACTTCCACACCAGTGACCAGCAGGGCATTCAACACCAGGCCGCCTTTTTCAGGATGGAGGGGAAATTTTTGCAGGAGCCGGAAGAGATACAGGTGAATTGTGTATATGCGGGCGGAGGCAGGAAGGAACTGTCGAAGAATGGGGTGATTTACCAGCGGCTTACTGATCATGTAGGAAATATACCTGTGGTGATGATCGCACCGGATGACCACTCACTGATCAATGAAGGTAGTGATGAGCGGCGACGTTTCATCGACAATACCATTTCCCAGATCGACCACCCTTACCTCGAAGACCTGGTGGGCTACAATAAAGTATTACAGCAGCGGAATGCCGCTTTGAAAGGTTTTGCCATGCGCCGCATTTTTGACGCGGGGCTGATAGAAGCATTCAATCAGCAACTGGTAACATTCGGGGAAAAGATATTTCAAAAGCGCAGGTTTTACCTTCAAAAGATGGCACCGCTGATTAAATCCTTTTATGCAATGATTTGTGAAGAAAAAGAAAGCATTACCACTGAGTATCAATCAGTGCTCCAGCAACGTGATTTCATGGGCGCATTACAGGCTTCCCTTGAAAAAGACAGGCAGCTTGAAAGAACAACTGAAGGCATTCACCGTGATGAATTTGAATTCTGTCTTGACCAGCAGCCGATAAAAAGATTCGGATCGCAAGGGCAAAAGAAAACCTTCCTGATGTCGCTGAAGCTCGCGCAATGGGAGCTCATTAAATCAGAAAAAAGTAAAACACCGATCCTCTTGCTTGATGATCTGTTCGATAAACTCGATGAAAACAGGTCAAAAAAAATCCTTGATCTGGTTGCAGCAGATTCTTTCGGACAGGTATTTATTACTGATACGAGTGTTTCGCGGTTAGTAAAGCCGCTTGCCTCTATTAAAAAGGAGTATAGGAATATTAAGATTGGTGGTTAAATGGCTGAACTGTAAGTTGCTAAGTTGTTAGGATCAGGAATAGCATATTAAGGTTCCGGTTAACTGAGTGCATAGTTTATAGCTCATAACAAGTTCTCCGTAGATTCTTACATTTGTCCGCAATACACTATGGATAAAGAAACAGCAAGAACAAGAACGAAGATCATCGCCACCATTGGCCCGGCGTCGAGAAATCATGAAACCATTTGTGCGATGATTGAAGTGGGCATGGATGTGGCACGTATGAATTTTTCACACAGCACCCATCAGGACCACCAGGATACCGTTGACTCCGTTCGACGTTACAATGAAGAAAGAAATAGCAACATCTGCCTGCTTGGAGATCTGCAGGGGCCAAAGCTCCGCGTTGGAATGGTGCAGGACAATGAGGTCTTCCTGGAGAGTGGAAAAAAGATCCTGCTCACTTCAAAAGAGAGTCTCAGCACTGCCGATCAGTTGTATATTAAATATGAAGAACTGGCAAGAGATGTGAAACCCGGTGAGCGCATCTTATTGGACGACGGCAAGCTGGCCCTTGAGATTCTGAGCAGTGATAAAAAAGATACGCTGGAAGCCCTGGTGATACACGGCGGAAAACTGAGCTCCAAGAAAGGTGTAAACTTTCCGCAAAGCACTTTATCAGTACCTGCCCTTTCCGAAAAAGACAAGACAGACCTTCAGTTTGCACTTAAGAATAAAGTAGAATGGATCGCGCTTTCATTTGTAAGAAATGCCGACGACATTCAACAGGTAAAAGAATTACTGCGTGAAGCGCATTCCCGCGCCAAAGTAATTGCCAAAATTGAAAAGCCTGAGGCAATAAAAAATATTGATGAAATTATTTCAGCCTCTGATGGTATCATGGTAGCACGCGGCGATCTTGGTGTGGAAATGGAACTGGAACAGGTTCCTATTCTTCAAAAACAAATTGTTAAAGCCTGCATTCAGTCGGCAAAGCCGGTAATCATTGCGACCCAAATGATGGAAAGCATGATCTCCAGTCCTACCCCCACGCGTGCGGAAACAAATGACGTTACCAACGCCGTTCTGGATGGTGCAGATGCCGTGATGCTGAGTGCAGAAACTTCAACAGGTGCCTACCCGATTGAAGTGGTAAAGATCATGGACAAGATTGTGCGTTTTGCGGAAAAAGAAGACACCGTTTACAATAAGCGTAAGCTGGTAAACCCGCATTCAAGGACTTTTTTATCAGATGAAATTTGCCACCAGGCGTGCCTGATCTGTGATGTACTGAATGCAAAGGCAATTGTGAGCATGACCCATTCCGGTTACACTGCATTTCAGTTAACGAGCTTTAGGCCAAAAGCAAGCGTTTTTATTTTTACAGACAACAAGCAACTCCTGAATACACTGAATTTGTTGTGGGGTGTAAGATGTTTCTATTACAATAAATTCGGCACAACTGACGAAACGATTCATGATGTGAACAGCATTCTCCTTGATTTGGGTTTTGTTGAAAAGGGCGACCTGGTGATTAACACTGCCAGCATGCCGCTCAATACCCGCAGCAGGACGAACACTATTAAGGTGAGCAGGATTGATTGAAGGGTTTGGAGGGTTTGAAGAGTTGAGAATTTAAATTGATGATTCGGTTTATCATTGCTTTCAGTTTTGGGTTATTGACTATATTTTCCTGTTCGTCAAAACAGGTAAAACAACCAACCGAGTCAGGCCACTCCGCTGCTTCAGCACCAGCTATTCAAAAAGAAAATTTTCCGATAGATTCTGTCATTCGTACCATTTCGTGTACGGCTGATCCTTCACAATCTTTTGCGCTCTATCTTCCTCCCTCTTATACCCACACGGGTAAGTTTCCAGTGATTGTATTTTTTGATCCGCACGGTAATGGATCACTACCCGTTTCAAAATACAGCGCTCTTGCGAAGCAATTTGGGTTTGTGATGGCAGGATCAAATAATTCAAAAAATGGAAAAGCTGTTTCAGAAACCAACGACATTGTAAAAATCCTATTGAGTGACCTCCGCTCGCGAATTGCAGTGGATGAAAAAAGAATAGTGATGGCAGGATTTTCCGGTGGCGCTAAGGTCTCCCTTGCTTACGGACAGGATCATCCAGAAATTTCAGCGATCATTTATGCTGGAGCAGCTATTCCAATCCAACACTCAAATCCTTCGTTATCCTTATTGGGTTTTGCTGGAGTGAATGACATGAACTATACAGACCTGATAGCATTCGATCAGTCTGTTTCATTACCCAACATGCACCACTTTTTGATTGAATGGAATGGAAAGCATGAATGGCCCTCCGTTTCAACTTTTCGGGATGCATTTTACTGGACGGCATTCAATAGCATGCGAAATCATTTACAGGATCGTGATGAAATCCTCTTTCATCAATTTCAGGAGGAAAATGAAAAGGCAATTCGTATCAGCAACGATCCATTTACTGTTTTCATGTTATTGAATAAAGCGAGGTATTTCCTGAGCAACATCTCTCCTACTGATTCCTGCAACGACCGGATTGCCGCAATTGAAAAAGGAAAGGATTTTCAGGAAGCCACGCAATATAAACAGCAGTTGATCCAACAGGAACAATCACTAAAACAAGATTACTATGCTGCTTTTCAACAAAAAGATTTGGAATGGTGGAAGTTGGAGATCACCCGTATTAAAAATGTGCAGGATGCAAAATTAAAACCGATGTATCAGCGATTACTTGGATTTATTTCTCTTGCGGGAAATTCTATCTCCACCAATGCGATTCTTCAAAATCAATTTGAAACCGCCAATAAAATGCTCACCATTTATAAGCTTGCAGACCCTGAAAACTCCGATCAGCCATTCCTGGAAGCTTGCTACTTTGCAAAGTTGAATGAACCTGGGAAAGCAATTTCCTCCCTAAAGGAAGCAATGAGACTTGGAATGAAGGATGTTTCGAAAATAATGAATGAATCTGCTTTATCCACGTTGCATTCCATGCCGGAATTTATTTCACTTGTAAAAAATTTAACGGAATAATTTCTATTTCTAAGCGCCAGGACGCTAAGAAGCTATTTTGAAATCAATAAGAATAAATCTTATGAAGTGAATGCCTGGTTGCTCCATCACTTTTATAGCCTCACGCCCAGCCCCTCTCCAAATCGAGGGGAGCCACTCACTGCAAGCCGCAGCTACCTGCTAAAAATAATTACCATTTCAAAACACCTTCTAAGGCGCCTGGGAAATTTTTACTTCGCGACTTCGCGTTTTGGCGCTCAATTTAATTATGCACTATAAGCATATCGAGAATGATTGATTGGTCGTTGTGCCATTTCGCGTTTGAATGCAACTTTGATTTTATTTGGAGTTTATTTGCATTTATATTTAAACTGCGCTTTATGAAAAAAGTACTGCTCCTCGCAGCAATTTGTCTTGCAGTCACAACTGCGTTTGCACAGGACTTTAGCCGCTATAAAAAAGAAATGTTTACATCCGGAAAAGATACCCTGCGCTATCGCATTCTGTATCCTGAAAATTATCAAACCGGAAAAGCATATCCGGTATTGGTATTTCTTCATGGCTCAGGTGAACGTGGCCGCGACAATGAAGCGCAACTGAGTCATGGTGCCGACCTTTTTCTAAAGAAGGAAGTCCGTGATAAATTCCAGTCCATCATTATTTTCCCTCAATGCCCACCTGATTCCGCATGGTCTTATTTTGAATCCAAATATGATGCTGATGGAAATGAAAGAGACTTAAGTTTTCCTTTCCGAAAACAACCCAGAAAGCCTGAGCGCATGGTAAAGCAATTGACAGATAGCCTGATCGGTATTGGGGTTGCTGATAAAAAACGGATTTACATCGGAGGACTTTCGCTTGGTGGATTTGGTACCTACGACCTGCTGATTCGTTATCCTAACTATTATGCTGCAGCATTTTCCATTTGCGGTGCCTGCAACGTGGAGTTAATGTCAAAAAAAGGAAAGCATCAGCCATTATGGATTTTTCACGGAGCAAAAGATGACGTGGTATCTCCTGCTTTCGACCGCGATTTATATGCTTCCCTAAAAAAGAAAAATAAAGAAGTAAAATGCACTGAATATCCTGATGCAAATCATAACAGCTGGGATCCTGCCTTTGCAGAGCCCGAATTGCTGACATGGTTATTCTCCTTTACCAAATAAATTTCAAAAGGTTTTATGAAATGTTTTAACAAGATTTTCAAACTGCTGTATTTTATTGTTTCATGAAAGAGACAGAATCCAAAATTACATTGCTGGATGTATTGATCATAGGAGGTGGCCCAATTGGAATGACCTGTGGTATAGAATGTGAAAAAGTTCAATTGAGTTACCTCATGGTGGAACGTGGCTGCCTTGTGAATTCCCTTTATCGCTATCCCCTCAATATGACCTTCTTCTCCACTTCGGAGAAACTGGAAATCGGCGGAGTACCCTTTATATCTCACAACCACAAACCCACCCGCAGTGAAGCACTTGAATATTACCGCCGCGTTGCCATGAAATGGAAATTGAAAATCAATTTATATGAAGAGGTTTCAGAGGTGAAACAAGAAGATTCTTTCTACATCATACATACTTCCAGGCAAACCTATCATGCTTCTTCGATAATTATAGCAACAGGATTTTATGACATTCCCAACCTGATGCACATTCCCGGAGAAGATTTACCGAAAGTACATCATTACTATCGTGAAGCGCATCCTTACTTCGGGCAAAAAATTGCAGTTATCGGGGCTTCCAATTCAGGGGTAGATGCAGCGCTGGAAACTTTCAGAAAGGGCGCAGAGGTTACCATGATTGTGAAAGACGCTGTGATTTCAGAAAGTGTGAAATACTGGGTGAAGCCCGATGTAGAAAACAGGATTAAAGAGCAGGAGATCCACTGTATATTTAATTCAATTGTTGTTTCGATCAGACCGAAAGAAATTGATGTTCAAGCACCGGGAGGATTGATCACCATTGAAAATGATTTTGTGCTGGCGATGACGGGCTACCTGCCGGACTTTTCTTTTTTAACCAGCCTTGGAATTACCATTGGCGAAGATGAAATGCGAACACCCACCTATGATGAAACTACCATGGAAACCAATCAACCAAATATCTATCTCGCCGGTGTAATATGCGGTGGGTTGAAAACGAATAAATGGTTTATTGAAAACTCAAGAGTGCATGCTGAAATTATTATTGGTGCCATTTGCGCCAAACAAAAATAGCTACCCCGGAAAGTTTGTTCCTGTTGCAATCATTGATTGCATAAAAAAGCAAAGCCCATCTATTTCAGAAACCCCGAAAGAATAATTACTTTCATCATCACAAAAAAATAAAGCCATGAAGTTCCCTCCTTTTACCACTGTATTGTTCGGGTTGCTTTTTCCTTTTTTTTCGATAGGACAAAGCAAAAAACTTTCTTCCAACAAAGCCGCGGTGATTATATCCGTAGATGCGCACCAGGCCGAACTAACTATTATCAGCGATAAAATCTGGGGCTATGCGGAGATAGCTTATCATGAAACGCAATCATCAAAAGCACTCTCCGATTATGCAGAAGCGCAGGGCTTCCAGGTACAACGCGGTGTGGCAGGAATTCCTACAGCATTTACAGCCACCTATGGTTCCGGCAAACCAATCATCGGCATCATGGGTGAGTTTGATGCATTACCCGGACTTTCACAAAAAGCACAACCCACCAAAGACGCATTGAAAGATGGTGCCCCTGGTCATGGTTGCGGGCACAACATGTTTGGTCCGGGAAGTTTAGGAGCTGCCATCGCCATCAAAGAATTAATGGCTGCAGGAAAATTAAAAGGTACGATTCGTTTTTATGGTACGCCTGCTGAAGAAGATGGTGCAGGAAAAGTGTATATGGCACAGGCAGGATTATTCAACGATCTTGATGTATGCCTCGACTGGCATCCAGATTATGAAAACAAAGCCAACATGCAAAGCTCACAGGCAATAACGGACTGGATGGTATCCTTCACTGGAAAAAGTTCACATGCTGCTGCTGATCCATGGAATGGACGAAGTGCATTGGATGCAGCAGAACTTTTTACTACCGGTGTAAACTTTTACAGGGAACATGTGAAGCCCAGTGCCCGCATGCATTATGTATACAAAGAAGCTGGAAATGTTCCCAATGTAATTCCTGATAAGGCATCTGTCTGGATCTGGATGCGTGATTCAAAACGCACAGGTGTTGCCGTATTGGAAGATCGTGTACGCGATATTGCAAAAGGTGCCGCATTGATGGCAGGTGTAGAATACTCTATAAAACTCAACAGTGGCTTGTATGAATTACTGAACAATGAAACCGGGGCGAAAGCGCTGCAGGCAAATATGGAATTACTCGGACCTATTACTTATACGGATGAAGAAAATGCATTTGCAAAAAAGATACAACAGGAATATGGTTTACCTCCAAAAGGAATGAAGGGTGATATTAAACCCTTGGAAAAAACACGGCCTGATCCTGATGGTGGTTCCACGGATGTGGGTGATATCAGTTGGATTGTTCCGGAGATCACGCTACTCGCCGTTACCGCTCCTTACGAATCACCCTGGCATTCCTGGGTGGTGGTGGCATGTGGTGGAATGTCCATCGGCCACAAGGGACTTTTATTTGCTTCAAAATCTTTAGGTCTCACCATGGTGGATTTGTTTGAAAACGAAACATTGCGCAACGAGATCAAAGCAGAATTTATAAAGAGAAAAGGAGATGAAGTGTGGAAACCGCTCTTGCCTGAAGGACCGCCGCCGGTTGAAAACTAAATGAAACGGGAATAATGAAGTATCAGCTTTCAGCTATGAGCTATGAAGTGGTAGTTGGCAATTTGTAGTTTTTACATAGAGCTCTGGTTGACAGTGATATTGCCAATTAATTGATAATTGAAAATTGAAAATTGATAATTGATAATTGCCAACTTCCAATTCCAAACGGATGCTTGCCATGAAGAAGAAAAAAGCCAGCATTATTTCA
Source organism: Chitinophagales bacterium (assembly GCA_039919825.1). Taxonomy (GTDB): domain Bacteria; phylum Bacteroidota; class Bacteroidia; order Chitinophagales; family UBA10324; genus JACCZZ01. Next base: position 23,525 of record JBDSEW010000007.1, read on the forward strand.
GACATTAACCAAGCAAGGAAATTATATGCTGACTAAGTCAATACTTTCACGCTTGATTGAGTTGTGGTTCGCTGAGTGATGTTGTGCGGGAGTGCAATTGGTTATTCCGGAAGCAGGAGTTTTCGTTGTAACATTCAATAGCATTAAACGGGCGCTTTTTGCTGAAAGGGCATATATGTAAGATTGCGCTAAACATGACTAAGGATGTAGACTGCCGTGAATCGGCTAAGTAGCGGAGTAAGTACGGCTTATCCCCGGCTTTAACCCTGAGTAAGGTCACTTATGAAAATTGCTTGTCTCCTGCCAATAACTATACAGTTAGTGAAATTTACACCCTATTCCGGCCTACTTGAACAGCATCAATCGAATTACCAGTTGGTGATAAATCACAGAAATAGGCGCAATTGATGAAAAAGAATTATAAATCGCTAATCAGCTACTTAACAGGTTAATATTACATTCACAGATCAAAAACTAATGCAAAAAATAAACGAAACTCGTTGCGTTTAGCCAATTGTTGAACCAACCCTTCGGGAGACCTGCTAACTTTAAAGTATGTAGCTTTCAGTTAAAAAAACTCTGCACATGAAAAAAATGAAAATCCTCAGCACGTTGCATTCTTAGACAAGATGCAGCAGATGATGCTTGCCAGCAACTACTCTCTGCCGGCTCAACAAAGCTCATCGCTCTGCAAGCACCTGCGGATGTAATGGAACTCCCCTCGATCATTAAGTTGCTGTACCATAAAGAGTGGGTAGTAGATGCCCGCCTACCCTTTGGTGGACCAGCCCAAGTGGCAGAATACCTGGGACGTTACACTCACAAAGTGGCCATCAGCAACCAGCGGCTCATTAAAATCGAAAATGGACAGGTACATTTTAATTACAAAGATTACCGTAATGGTGCAGCAATAAAGCAGATGAGTTTAAGCGGAGAAGAATTTATAAGAAGATGGTTGCAGCATGTGTTGCCGCCACGTTTTGTAAAGATCCGTCACTATGGTTTTTTAAGCAATCGCGATAAAACCAAAAAACTAAAACACATCGCTCAACAAATGAACCACACGCTGATGCCACCTGTTCTTTCCCTCGTGTGTCCTCATTGCAAACAAGGCACGATGATGCTGGTTAAAACATGGGAGCGGGGAAGATCACCTTAATAACTATCATCAATGAGTAAACTAAAAATAATGATCACTGTTCTCAAAATGCGCACCGGCGCAACAAGGTTACTTTGTTCCTTACCAGTAAAATCAACGCCACTCAAGCAATTTTGTCATTTGCATTCACTATCTGCCAATCCTCTAACGCCTTCTTTACTCCTTTCAATCTGGAATAGTCCATTGAAAGTGCATCAGCGACACGTTTCTCGGTTCATACCCGTGTGTTGCTATCTATGTCTATCACCCGCCAATCCATACTAACTCCATAGGGTCGGTCAACAGCGAGTAATCCGCAAAAAGCTACCAACCGTTTTGCTATCTTCATCCTGACATCACGCTTTTTGCGGTTACTCGACTAATTGTTTTAGCTGCAAGCAATGGAGCCAGCCGAGTCGAAATTATTAACAGTTAATTGACTCCATATTTTCAATACCTTTATAAAGAAATACCCAGACAATGCTGACACTGAACACCATACTGAAAGAGATAAAAGATGTGCCGGTTAACCGACTGGAGGATCTGCATCAATTCTTACAATCTCTCACACTTACAAGAAAGCAAGACGAGACCTTGCGTAAGAAGATTCTGTCGTTTGCCGGAGCATTTAGCGATATGAGTACTTCGGATTATTCAGACTTTGTTTGTCAAACAAAAAAGTCACGAAAAATCCTTTTTGACCGCAGTATTGACTTATGAAGCCATCAATGCTTGATACTGATATACTTTCGGAATTTCTACGTGGTAATCCTAAAGTTATCTCAAGAGTTGATGACCATTTGAAGGAATTTGGTTTCATAAGTTTAAGCATCATTACTTACTACGAAATTCTAAATGGACTTTTATATAAAGACGGCCGGAAGCAGTTAGGACGATTTGAGCAATTTGTAGCGTTAAACAAAGTTGTCCCGTTCACATTATGTATGGCAAAAGTAGCCGCATTTATTCAAGCCGATTTAAGACGAAAAGGAACTGAGATAGGACACACCGATATTTTGATTGCAGATATTGCAATAGCAAGTGAACTTCAATTGATAACCTAACACTGAGCATTTCAAACGAATTAAAGAACTTGAAATCGCAAACTGGACGAAGTGATGTAACTGTAAATATTTTGCCAGCCGCTAACATGGGTTTTGCGTTAGTGGGCACGAAATGCGAACATAAAATGTGTTTCATTTATTTAACTTTATTGCAGGCATGCAGTTGATAGTTTCAAACGCCCACCAACGCAAAGCCCCATCCGTTAGAGGTCATTCCCCATTTTTCGGGAAAACGAAAATAATTTCTCGAGCTAACGGGGGAATAAAAACGTTAGTCAGAATGCTATGACGAATACACAACAACTGAAACGATAGATAAAAATTGACAGACCAAGCAGAAATAAATAATCTCGTTGACCATCTTTTCCGACACGAATCAGGAAAGATGGTTGCAGTTTTGACCAGAATATTTGGTTCTGAAAATTTAGACCTGGCAGAAGATGTTGTTCAAGACTCTTTAATCGAAGCTATCAAATTATGGACATACAAAGGAGTTCCTAATAATCCATCAGCATGGTTATTTAAAGTTGCGAAAAACAAGGTATTAAATATTGTTAATCGAGAAAAATACAAACGACAATATTCATCAGACGTAGCTCACTTTCTGCAATCGGAATGGACAGTTGAATCAGCTTTAAACCATCTCTTTTCTGAACAAGAAATTTTGGACGACCAGTTAAGAATGATGTTCACCTGCTGTCATCCTTCTATTTCGGCTGACTCACAGGTTGCATTGACTTTAAAAACTCTTTGTGGTTTTAGTATTCAAGAAATTTCCAAAGCATTTCTCACAACAGAACAAAATATAAATAAAAGGCTTGTTAGGGCAAGAAAAAAAATAAGGGAAGAAAAAATCCCATTCGAAGTGCCAAATGGAAATGATTTAGAGAAACGATTGCAAACTGTTTTAGAAACTATTTATCTACTCTTTAATGAAGGTTATAGTGCTTCAACTGGAGAAAATTTAATTCGGCTTGAGATATGTAAAGAGGCAATTCGGCTGACAGAAATAATTATACTTCATCCTTCCTTTCAAAACAAATCAGAGGTTTTTGCTTTACTCTCATTAATGCAATTAAATGCTTCACGGTTTAAAGCAAGGCAGGACGATAAAGGCAATATCTTAACATTAGACAAACAGAATCGTTTACAATGGGATTACTCGTTAATGGAGATTGGTTTTAAAAATTTAGAAAAATCGACTGGTAATCTAATTTCCATATACCATATTCTTGCAACCATTTCAGCCTATCATTGCTCAGCGACTAACTATAGTGCAACCGACTGGCAAAGCATTCTTTCTTTATATGACAAATTGGTTCAAATTGACAATTCCCCGATTGTTTTACTTAATCGTTCAATTGCACTTTCAAAAGTAAATGGCTCAAAAAAGGCAATTGAAGAGTTAAAAACAATTGAAGAAAACCCAGCTATTAAATTAAATCACCTTTTTTATTCGACAAAATCTGAATTTCAAATCGAGCTGAATCAATTTAAAGAAGCAGCCACTACGCTTGAAAAGGCTATTTATTTGGCTCCAATGAAATCTGAAAAAATATTGCTTCAAGAAAAACTACTTTATTGCCGTGAAAAAATAATTTAATAGTCATGTCCCTTTTTTATAAAGTCATTTGTCTTTAAGGCATAAATTCAAATTACTAACTATTAAAAAATCAAAAAAATGAAAGATTTCTTATTAATTATCAAAACTGAAGGAAGCGTTTGGTCTGACCTATCACCAGAACAACTTCAAAAACACATGGAGCATGGAACTGCTTACATTGGCAACTTAATGAAAGAAGGTAAACTGAAAAATGCAAACCCAGTGGACAAAGGAAGTAGAATTGTAACAGAAAGCAATGGTTTAATAAAAGACGGACCATTTAACGAAACCAAAGAAGTAGTTGCAGGCTATTTTCTTGTTACTGCCAAAGACATAGACGAAGCTGTTGGAATTGCTAAAACAAACCCTATCTTCAAGGACATTCCGACCAAAATAGAAGTTCATCCAATGATGGATATTGGTGGTTAGAAATTCTAAAATATATGAAGGGTGCTTGTAGGTGTTTTGCATTTACAAGCACTTTCATTTTACAGAGACAAGAAGAAACAACGAACCGCTAACAGCGGTTTGGCAAAAGTGGGGGTTCAGTGCTCCGCATACACATTTGAGGTTAATCAAACATTGGTTTTCCGCATCAACATTTTGGTAAAAATCGTCACTTCAAAAGCCGCCAAACATTACCCGCAATGCTACGGAGACACTGCTCACTTGAAACTTTAGAGCTTTGAACAAACAGTTTTCCGACATGCAACCATTAAACGAGAGTAATAAAATCATAACTTTGCGGTTATTAATGCACGCTTGAAACAACTGACATCCATATTGCTTTTGACTTATTTCTTCTTCGGGACTTTTTGTTTTCCCCAGGGGGACTTTTCTGCAATTGCCGACTTGCCTAAGATGTATCAGCATTGCAAAGCGAAAGAGGACAAGGACATGACACCGCTTGACTTTTTAACTGACCACCTTATAAACATTGACGGGTTGTTTGACAAACACGAAAACGGAGACGACCAAAAACCTCATTCGCCCATTCAGTTTCACCACATTCACGGACAGACAAATTTTGTAACCCAACAGTTCAAAGTTTCATTTGAAAAACCGCTCGCTTTCAAAAGCAACTTTCCTATTTATACAGACCCGTTTTATCTTTCTGACTACTTCTTTTTTGTGTTCCGACCTCCCATCGTTTAATTGTTTTCGCTTTCTATTTATCAAGTCTATTTGGGCTTGACAGAAGTTTTATTGCAAACAATTAAACAAATTCAAAAAATGAAAAAAATAATTTTCATACTGCTTACAGCAGCGATAATGAGCAATGCGGCTTGTGCTCAAAAAATATCTGCCGACAAAGTTCCGGCTGATGTTATATCAGCATTCAAAAGCAAATTCCCAACAGCAACAAAAACAAGTTGGGAAATGGAGAACAAAACAGAGTTTGAAGTAAACTTCAAACTGGATGGTGAAGAAGTTTCAGCAAACTTTGACAACGCAGGAAAATGGTTAGAAACAGAAACACAGGTTGAAGTTTCCGCTTTGCCAACTGCTATTCAATCAACACTCAAAAAAGATTTTGCAGGTTTCAAAATAAGCGAAGCAAGTAAAATTGAAAGTGCAAAAAACGGCAACAGTTTTGAAGCCGAGATTGAAAAAGACGAAGAAACATTTGATGTGTTGCTTTCAACTGACGGAAAAGTTTTGAGCAAATCAAAACTTGAGGAGAAAGAAACAAAGCGCTAACAAACCCAAGAGAGCAATGGTAAGCCGTTGCTCTCTTTTTTATAAATCAAAATTAAAACGATGAAAAAAATACCAGAGATAACAGCACTTTTTTGGCTGATGAAAATTTGTGCTACAACATTGGGCGAAACCGCAGGTGATTTACTTTCAATGACAATGAATATAGGTTATGCAGTTAGTTCAATCATTTTACTAAGCGGATTTTTTGTAACACTTGCAGCGCAACTTTTTTCTAAGAAATACATTCCGATAATTTATTGGCTTGTTATTCTTTCAACAAGCACCTCAGGAACGACCATGTCGGACTATATGGACAGGACCTTGGGTTTAGGTTATGCAACAGGAAGTTTAATTCTTGCTTCTATTCTTTGCCTAACTCTATTCGTGTGGCGACTAAGTGAAAAATCATTATCCGTTACAGACATCACAACAAGAAGGGGAGAACTTTTTTATTGGACTGCAATTTTATTCTCCAACACTTTAGGCACAGCATTAGGCGACTATCTTGCAGACAATTCAGGACTTGGTTTTTCAGGAGGTGCAATTTTAATCGGTAGCATTTTAGCCGTGATTGTATTGGCTCATTACTTCACAAAGCTTTCTCCCATTCTTTTGTTTTGGGTTGCATTCGTTTTGACACGACCATTCGGTGCAACCTTTGGCGACCTGCTGACAAAGACACATGAAAAAGGAGGATTAGGTTTCGGCACACAAGGTTCATCACTGATACTTTTTTCAATGCTTGTAGTACTTATCATTTACACCATGAACAGAATTGAAAACTCGCAATTAAAATCAAGCGCATGACAAATAACAATCAATCGAAGTTTCGGTATCCTTTTAATCTCCTTTTTTAAAAACTTCATTGATCCCTTATGCTACAGCTGAAACCCTATGACGGAAGTGCAAACTCCAAACTTTACGGCTTAGAATGAAAAGTTACACAATTTTGGATAAGCCGTGTTGGCCATCCTTCGCAAAATAAAAATAGAAGCAAAGCCGACACGCAAGCCAACGCTTTTTGCTTTACATTTTATTTTATCCAACTGCACTCAAAGCCTACCTTCACCCTGACGTCCTGATTATGGAAATATCACATTTGACTAAAACAAAGACAGATTTGGCTACTTCTGCTATTTGGTTTATGCGGAGTTTTGCACCAACAAAAAATAAAAAACATGAACAGAATATTAGTAACAGGAGCAACAGGACACATGGGTAGAAAAGTCCTTTCAACTTTGTTGAAGAAAATATCCGCTTCGCAAATTGCTATTATTACAAGAAAAGAAGAAAAGCGATTAGCGTTTCAGTCAAAAGGGTTTCAGGCTTATTTAGGAGATTACAACGACATCAATGCTCTTGAAAAAGCAATGACAGGAGTGGACACAGTTTTACTCATTTCATCGGGCGATAAAGGCGACAGAATGCAAGAGCATAGAAATGTAGTAGATGTTGCTAAAAAATTGGGCGTTAAAAACATTGCTTACACAAGCAGAGCATTGCAAGACAGAACTACATTGCAAAACAAATTAATGCAAGATCATTTTAATACAGAAGATTACATAAAGCAAAGTGGCTTGAACTATACCATTTTTCAAAATGCTCTGTATATGGAATTCTTG
>JBDSEW010000012.1:0-9432 GCA_039919825.1 Chitinophagales bacterium
TCTTTACATACTTCAATCACTGCATCAATGCCTGTCACTTTTTTTAATTCCCCCTGAGGTGTTTTAAAACCAAGTGCATACAACATGTAAATATTGGAAGCGTGTGCGGACAATTTATTTCCCAATAAATTTTTTTCATTGGCATCTTCTGCAAAACTGACATGGTATAAAAATGCTTCCAGCTTTCTCTCTGCAACATCTTTGGGATCCTGCTGTCGTAAGCCTCCGGAAGCAGAGTTTCGGGCATTGGCCAATGGTGGTGAATTTTCTTCCAGCCTTTTTGCGTTCAGCTTTTTAAATGATTCTTTGTTGATCAATGCTTCTCCCCTGATCTCGATACGGTGAACACCATATTTCGAAAAATCTGCTGAAAGCGGAATAGAACGCAGTGTCTTAATATTATTGGTGATGTCTTCTCCAACAGATCCATCACCCCTTGTAGCCCCGCGGATGAGTTTGTTATTTTCATAAACTACTGAAATTCCGGCACCGTCAAATTTTGGTTCCACGCAGTAGGCGATCTCCTTTTCACCGGTCAGGTCACGCACTCTTTTATCCCAGTCACGGAGATCCTCGGCATCATAAGAATTGTCAAGCGACAACATGGGAACAAGGTGCTGTACCTCTGGAAATTCTTTGGTAAGATCATAGGATACTTTCTGTGTTGGAGATTTCTCACTAATGATAGCGGGAAATGTTTCTTCCAGCTTTTTCAAGCGGTTGTACAGTTGATCATATTCAAAATCCGCAATCACCGGTTCAGATAAAACATAGTAGCGCCATTCGTGATAACGGATAAGATCATAAAGCTCATTAACAAATTTTGGAGAAGGTGCACCGGATGATTCAGATCCGGGTGCGTGCTTCAGCATTTTAGTGGTAAGACCGATCAGGTTTTTTTGTTCTTCAGATGAATACATGCAGCTGATTTCAGGGTTGAAACAATCACTTTGTGATTTTCAAAAATAGAAAAGTTTTGAAAGCAATGCAGCAGGAAGCTACTGCGCGAAAGAATTTCCGTAATAGTATAGTTTCAGGAATTTACAGTACCCATCACATACATCTGATCCATGGTTGGATTTATACTTCCACCGCGCGGTTCAAGGGTAACCGCGAAAGCAGCAGCAGCCGGAGCATTGATCATCTTCATTATCTCACCCGTTTTTACATCAAACACGCCTGCACTAACAGGGCCAGCTTTCGGATCAATAAACCATAACTGGTACTGCTTGTCTGCAGCGGCAGGTGGCAATGCTTTGATATCAAGATATACAACCTTCGATTCCGAGTTCCAATAAATGAGTGCAATGCTTGCAGGTGACTTGTCAGTGCCCTTCATCGTTACGCGAACGGTATTGGCATCTGTCAGCAATTGAACCTTTTCTACATTTTGGTTCAGCGCCAGTTGAAGATTGTCAACCTGTCTTGAAATTCCTGATTGCTGCTCTTCCAATTGTGCTACCTGCTCCTGTGACTGGTTAAATTGATTGCTGAAGTAAAACGCTATTCCACTCATGATCGCTAATAATACAACACATGCAGCAATCAGCAACTGCAACATAACAGGTTTAAGCGAATGGATATCTTTCACTTTATCTTCCGAAGACGGAAGTTGTTTTTCAGTTGTTTTATCGGATAGAGAAACAATCTTCGCAGTCTCGCTTTTTACCTGGATGGCCTTCATCACTTTTTCTTTTACTTCAGGGCGCGGCGAAACAGCATACTTAAAAGCAAATCTTTCCATGGCAGACTGCAGGGAAACCAGTTCGGTTTTAATATCTGCATTCTGACAGGACTTCATCTCCACATCTCTCATTTCTTCTATTGAAAGAAGCCCTGAGACATACAGGTCAAGCACTCCGGATTCTATGTATTCTTTTGTATTCACGTAATTAAACAATGGAACGTAATTGTATTAATGCCATTCGTATTCTGGTCTTAACAGTTCCAAGGGGAATAGCTAATTCATTGGCTACTTCCGCCTGGGTGTACCCACTGAAGTAGACCAGGTCAAGAATTTCACGTTGCTCAGGCTTCAGCTTATCAAGCATGGTTTTTAATCCTATCTGATCGGGATTAAAAAAAGTGCTCTTTTTGGAGTCAATGTAACCTACGATTTTATCAACGTCAAGGTTTTTCTGCTGGTTCTTAAAGCTTTTTGAACGGGTATGATCAATAGCAAGGTTACGGGCAATATTTACGATCCATGTAAATAATTTACCTTTTGTCTTGTCATAATAGGAGAAGTTATTCCATATCTTAACAAACGCTTCCTGCAATACATCCTCCGAAGATTCTTCATCCTGAACAATGCGATAGATTACGCCATTTAATGCGGCAGCATAATTATCGTAGAGGTAGGAAAAGGCCAATTGGTCTTTTTTGAAAAGCCGGGAAACCAGTATTTCCTCCGGGATTGATATGTGAGTAGAAGTGTCCAAATGTGATGCAGCGCTTGGCAAATATGAACTTTATTTGTTTGTCGTGCAACATACAGTTAGCGACACATAATTGTTCATGAAAAAGGAAAATAGTTGCCTCAGGGTATAAAGACCTCCGCTTCCATTGTTAAATGGTTCTTTTTATCGGCGATAAGCAAACGACATATTATCTTTATCCATCCTGAAAAATAGTTGGGATCATAATTTAGTCTTGAATTCAACTGAACAGTAAACCTAACCTGATGCCATTATTAGGACCCTTGATTGACCGTACCATTGCCCTTAACGACCGGTTGAAGAAACAACGCGACCGGCTCTTGCCAGTGAGTATATTAAAACACCAGGAGCGGCAGTTAAAGCGGTTGCTTCGCATTGCAGCGTTCACTGAATTCGGAAAACACTTCCGCTTCTACAATATTTTGATGCACCAGGATGTAATGAATGCCTACCGTGAAGCAGTACCTGTGTACCACTATAATTCCATCCTGGAACAATGGTGGCAGAGAACGCTGAATGGCGAAAACAACATCTGCTGGCCGGGCCGCACAAAATATTTTGCGCTAAGTTCAGGAACTTCTGAATCAGGAAGTAAGCGGATTCCACTTACAAGCGATATGATCAGGGCTATTAAAAGAGCTTCGGTAAAGCAAATTCTTTCAGGCAGGCATTTTGGCTTTCCTCCGGAAATATTTGAAAAGCGGATACTCATGCTGGGTGGAAGTACCGATCTAAACAGTCGCGGAAAATACTTTGAAGGAGATCTGAGTGGTATCAGTGCAAAAAAAATTCCTTTCTGGTTCCAGGTATTTTATAAACCGGGCAGAAAGATCGCCCAGGAAAAGGATTGGGAAAAAAAGCTGAATGAGATTGCACGAAAAGCTCCGAATTGGGACATCTCAATTATTGTAGGCGTACCTGCATGGATTCAGATCATGCTGGAGCGCATCATCGATTACAACGACCTGGAGAACATCCATGAGATATGGCCAAACCTGATGTGTTATGTTCACAGCGGTGTTTCCTACGAGCCTTACCGGACCGGATTTAAAAAACTGTTTGGAAAGAAAGTAGTCGACATCGATACTTACCTCGCTTCCGAAGGCTTCATCGCTTTTGCCGACAGGTCGGATGCAGAAGGAATGAAATTGTTGCTGACAAATGGCAATTACTATGAATTCATTCCTTTCGACGATGATCATTTTGATGAGAACGGAGACGTGAAGGAAAATGCGAAAACACTTCATATTGGTGAGGTAGAGGAACGAAAACCTTACGCAATGTTACTCAGTACCTGTGCAGGCACCTGGCGTTACCTTATTGGCGATGTGATACAATTTACCTCTGTTGATCTTGCAGAGATAACTATTGTTGGAAGAACAAAACACTACCTGAGTTTAACTGGTGAGCATCTCTCTGTCGACAATATGAATCGTGCTATTGAATTGGTGAATGAGGAATTAAACATCAATGTGCGTGAATTTTCTGTAGCTGGTATTCCTTACCAGGGATTATTTGCTCATCAGTGGTATATCGGTTGTGATGATCCGGTGGATCCTGCATTGTTTTGTAAAAAACTCGATGGGCATTTGATTGCATTAAATGATGACTATGCCACAGAACGCACTTCAGCATTAAAGGAAATATTCGTTGACATCATGCCAACAGAAGTGTTCATAGACTGGATGCGGCAACAGGGGAAATTAGGTGGGCAACATAAGTTTCCCAGGGTGCTGAAGAAAAAACAACTGGAAGACTGGCTGAATTTTTTAGCGCAAAGGAAAGACGCTGCACGCACTAAAGAAAAGAATGCGGGTTGAGCAGCTAATCAAATCTGTCTTAGGCAACCATCCAGGTTTCTCTTCCGCGCAACAGTTTATCAAGGTCACCCTTTCCCGCCTTGTCCGTAGCAGCAATGATTTGATTATTCATTACCTCTTCATAAGTATCACGATTCCTGGTATAAAACACACCAAATGGTTTCGGGAAATGATGTTCGCCGTCATTCATTTCATACAAACGTGAAAGAATCATTGCCTTATTGATGTCCTTTTCATTGTGGACCATCAGATCGTCCTTCGAAAACCCTTCATTCAGGTTAACAACTTGCGGCGTAAATCCATCGAGCCGAATACCCATTTCATCATTGTTACCAAATACCAGCGGCTGTCCGGGCACCATGAACAGGTCGTTCATTTTCTTGGTAGCCTTTTCCGTAAACAGTTCAAAAGCTCCATCATTATAAATGTTGCAGTTCTGATAAATCTCGAGGAAGGAAGCCCCTTTGTGTTTCCAGGTATGCAATAACATTTGTTGCAAATGCGCAGGATCACGATCCATCGAACGGGCTACAAACGTGGCATCCGATCCAAGTGCCAGTGCAATTGGATTAAACGGATGATCAACTGAACCGTATGGAGTTGATTTGGTGATTTTATTTTCTTCCGAAGTAGGAGAGTACTGACCCTTGGTTAAACCATAGATCTGGTTATTAAACATCAATACGTTCACATCAAAATTGCGTCGCATCAGGTGAATGAAGTGATTGCCGCCTATAGATAGTGCATCACCATCGCCGGTTACAATCCATACACTCAATTCAGGACGTGTAGCTTTTAATCCTGAAGCTACTGCTGTTGCTCTACCATGAATCGAGTGCATGCCATAGGTATCAGTGTAATACGGAAACCTTGAAGAACAACCAATACCACTGATGAAGACGATCTCTTCTTTTTTCAATCCTAATTGAGGAAGGATAGTGTGCACTTGTTTCAGGATGGAATAATCTCCGCAACCCGGACACCACCTTACGTCCTGGTCTGTTTGAAAATCTTTCGCAGTTAGTTTTACTTCCGGAGCCGGGTTTGCTGCAAGTGTTTCTGTCATGTTTTTAATTTTCTTTTAAGCTTTTTAATTTGTTTTCTCAAATCAGGTATCTCTCTTGCCTGCCATGCTATTCTATTCGATTTACGAATTTCGTTTTCGAAATTCTTCGGGAAGTATCTTTGTTGTCTCACCAATCATCTTCAGGAGGATTGTAAGACATACGCTGTTTCTGCTAAAATGTGATGACCAAAAAATTTACTCAACCCTTCTTTTGTAACTACCTCCACTTTTCTTTCAGTTAACTTGTGAAGTGCTTCATGAAGGTCAAACCGGTTTCGATAAGATTTTTTTCCTCTTTTAAATTTGACTAAAAAATCCACATCGCTTTTTTCATCTTGTCCATTTCTTACAAATGATCCAAACATTCCTAAAGGTTCCACACCCAAAGCAAGAATGTTTCCTTATTGATGAGAATTTTATTGACGACATCTTGTTTCGTAAGCGCCATGTTCCTATCCCAGTAAAGTTTTAATAGCAGTCACCAACTCTGCTTTCATGATGGGCAGTCCCTGGATTTTATTAAATGGAATAGCCGGGATCATGTACTTATCACGAATCACTTTCACCAATTGTCCATTGTTAATTTCCGGTACCATCACCTTATCATAACTGTTCAACATCTCACCCAGGTTTTTTGGAAATGGCTTCAGATGCCGCAGATGTGCATGCGCAACTTTATAACCTTCATCCTGCAATTCTTTTACGGCTGCTTTGATAGATCCATACGTTCCTCCCCATCCCAACACCAGCAGTTCTCCTTTATCAGGACCACTGTCAAGTTCCTGCATCGGAATATGGTCAGCCACGCGTTCTACCTTTTCTTCGCGGAGTTTTACCATGAATTCATGGTTCTCCGGTTCATAGGAAATATTACCGGTGATGTTCTGTTTTTCCAATCCACCAATTCGATGCTCTAATCCTTTTGTACCCGGAATAGCCCATGGCCGCGCAAGCTTTTCATCACGCGAGTAGGGCATGAACTTCTCTCCGTTTTCAATCGGCTTCGCAAATGCAATTTTTATTTCCTTCAGGTCACTACTAACCGGGAATCTCCACGGTTCAGCACCATTGGCAATATAACCATCACTCAGAAAAATTACCGGTGTCATGTGCTGTACTGCAATTCGGGCTGCTTCAAAAACTGCATCGAAACAATCGGCAGGAGATTTCGCAGCAATTACCGGCATGGGACATTCTCCGTTTCTTCCATACAGTGCCTGCATAAGATCTGCTTGCTCAGTTTTGGTGGGAAGTCCGGTTGAAGGGCCGCCACGCTGAATATTGCAAATGAGCAAAGGAATTTCCAGCATCACTGCCAATCCCATCGCTTCTATTTTTAATGCCATTCCGGGACCTGACGTAGTGGTAACTCCCAACGATCCGCCGAAAGATGCGCCAATAGCAGAACAGATGGCTGCAATCTCATCTTCTGCCTGAAAAGTTCTGATGCCAAAATTTTTATACTTGGCCAGTTCATGCAGAATATCGGATGCTGGAGTAATTGGGTATGCGCCGAGGAACAATGGTAAACCTGATTTTTGAGAAGCAGCTACCAGGCCCATAGTCAGTGCCTGGTTGCCCATGATGTTTCGATAGGTACCAGGTTCCATTTTTGCTTTCTCCACGTGAAAGCGTGTCGTAAATGTTTCTGTCGTATCACCGTAATTATAGCCTGCTTTCAATACACGAATATTTGCCTCTCTTATGTCATCATTCTTTGCAAATTTTCCGGTAATGAAATTGATCGTGTTTTCCATTGGACGATCAAACATCCAGTACAAAAAACCGAGCACAAACATGTTCTTGCACCGGTCTTTTTCTTTCACCCCAAGTTGTATATCTTCTGTAGCATCACGCGTCATGCGCGTCACATCAATTTTAATCAGGTTGTATCCTTCCAGCGTTCCGTCTTCAACGGGATTTTTTTCATACCCGGAAAGCTTTAGGTTTTTCACATCAAAACCTGCTGTGTTAGCGATGATGATTCCACCTTTTTTCAGGTTAAAAAGATTCACTTTTAATGCCGCAGCATTCATCGCTACCAGCACATCGCATTTGTCACCTGGTGTAAATATTTCTTTACTACCAAAATTCAACTGGTAACCGGAAACACCTGCCACTGTACCCTGCGGAGCGCGGATCTCAGCAGGAAAATCAGGAAATGTTCCAAGGTCATTTCCAAATAAAGCAGCGGTGTTGGTGAATTGTCCGCCTGTCAGCTGCATCCCGTCACCGGAATCACCTGCAAACTTGATCACAACCTCTTCTAAAACTTCAATGTTCTTAATACTCATTTTTTAATCCTTGATTTTTAATCGTAATGAAAAGAGCTTTGCTATTGAACTGAACTGCAAGTCATCTCGAAATTGGCGCGTCATGCTGAATTTATTTCAGCAACTGCCAAAATTACCATGGGATTCCGAAACAAGTTCGGAATGACTTAGCATTTTTGGCTTTTTGAGATGGCTTTTAATCACTTTTTTGTTTCAAAACCCACCGCTATCACTCTAACCGCTGCAATATATGCAATGTGCTCTCGCTCTCTGTCACGTATGTTTTTTCTTTTTGCACATTACTGCAGGCAGCCGTTCATGTTTTGCCATTCATGAATTAGCAGATGATTTTTTTGTATGAATCTGAGTTGTTTCAAAATTACAATTTCAGATCAAAGGTTCCAATCCTAAAATTGCAGTTTCACATAAACAGGCAAGTGATCACTGAATCCGATGGGTTTTTGATCATCAAAAGTTCTGTAAGGAACCATTTGCTGGTATGCAGCATCCTCTACCAGCAGCCATTGTGGTTTAAAAATATAGATATCATGAAAGTTCTTTTGTTCATCCAGTTGGTTTTTAACCAGCGATGTGGACACGATAATCTGGATGAACCTGCTCCAGTCTCCCCGATAAAACTCAGAGCCTTCTCCTGCTTTCCAGTCGAAATTATTGGCAGGGTCGTAAAGTGAATTATTTACAGACAGATCCGGGATCTTTGTTGCTCCGAGGGTTTGGGAAATAGTAGCATCAGAAGGGTTATCATTGAAATCACCCATCGCCACTAATTTGGCATTCGGAAGCCGGAGCAAAATTGAATCCACTGCTTTTCTCAAAACAGTTGCGGCTGCCTGGCGCCTTGGTTGTGTTTCCCTGGTTCCTCCCCTGCGAGAAGGCCAGTGATTTAGAAAAATATAGAGGGTATCTTTGCCTGAAGTTACTCCTTGCACCAAAATTATATCGCGTGTTGGCCTCGACTCAAACTGGCTGATATCAACTCTAAGCGCTGAAGTACCAATCAACCTGAACGACTTCTTTTTGTAGATCATCGCAACATCAATTCCCCTGGTATCCGGCGACTCACGGTGCACAATTCCGTAATCCATGCCCTTTAACTGTGGATGACTCACCAGGTCTTTGATGACATCCATGTTTTCCACTTCTGATAATCCAACTATATCTGCACCCTTGCCTTCATTCATTTCCCCGATAACATGGGCAATATTGTCACTCTTGGTCTTGTAGCGCTCATTTGTCCAGTTGTTTTTTCCTTCTGGAAGAAATTCCGCATCATCAGTTCCGGGATCATCATGCGTGTCAAATAAATTTTCCACATTATAAAATGCAATCATAAAGGTACCTGATCCTTTTGCCGGTTTACCTGGCGCATCGGCAGGCAGTGTTTTATTCTTTTCACTCACGCAGAAGGAGAACAGAAAGAGGGTACAGAGAAACATTTGGAACGAAAAGAAAGGGCGCATGAATTTTTCTTGAGGAGTCAAAAATAAAAGTATAAAAGTGTTGTGAGCAGAATAGTTTGAAACAACCTGTGGATAGTAATATTCAAATTAAAAGTGCATAAAAAATGGGATGGGCGTTTTTGATTTGAATAAAAATTTTACTTTTGCGCTCCCGCATTGTTTGACCATAAATGCGGGGCATCTTGTTCTTTAAAATTTTGCCCGTAAATCTCAGGCAGAAACAGGCTCGTAGCTCAGTTGGTTAGAGCGCTACACTGATAATGTAGAGGTCGGCAGTTCAACTCTGCCCGGGCCTACATCGATCGCCGAAGCCCAATAAATCGGGCTCTTCAGATCATTAAAAGCAACAACCTT
>JBDSEW010000238.1:0-18160 GCA_039919825.1 Chitinophagales bacterium
TATCTCTCCTCCTATAAATATATACTTATGTCCATTGTAATTATCCAGGGCTATCGAGAACGCCATCTCTCTTCCGGGATAAGCCACACCATTGCTAACATACTGCGTGGCAAAAACTTTCTTCCACATTATTTCACCACAATGATTAAGCTTCGCAATAATCACATCGTCAGAACCACCCACCTTTACGATACTGTCACACACCTTTATATTTTCAGTAAGGGAACCGGTGCGTCCTACCACATATATTTCTTCAGGACTTACGGTTTTATCAACCACTATTTGTTCAATGTATTCGCTCTTATGGCTAGTAGTACCAAAGTCAATATAAGAGCCCCAGCCGGGATAATACGTTTGAGCTATTAAGAAGTTATTAGTTAGCAGCAGTTGCAATAGCACGATACATCCGGTATTAATAATGCGCATCAGGGGTCGTTTTCCACTATTCATAAAAATATTTTTAGTTGTTTGAGACAATCTGTATTCCAACCTCGTGCACTTTTCCGCTTCAGAATGATTTGAATGTAGACCCCATACTAACGATTTGCAGGATAATCAGGTATGTATTCAGATAAACTAAACCGCAATCAATGTCACCTTCAGCGGGACCATTTGACATGGCAAATATAAACACTCAAGGCGAGGCGGCGTAATATTTCGCTTACTGAACAGTAATTGCAGCAAGTCAAACTCAGAAAATTTCCATTTACAAATGATGATGATAATTTTAACTGAGTAAACAACTGCAAATCAATACTAACGCAAAAGGATAATTCCATTAATTAACAAACTGCTATTTTAGCACCTTAATGGCTTCTTACATTTACTATCATTGCTGCATGGGTGGTCACTTGCCACTGTTAAACAAATTTCCATCTCCTCCCTTAAACATATTTTAGTTATGAAATACCTGCTACCCATTTTATTCTTTTTGATCTCCTTTGAATGCGCTGCAACATGCACGCTCCCTGCTCCTTCAGGTCTGAAATCAACATCGTTGGCAAGTTGCCAGGCTGCATTAAAATGGAAAAAAGTAAGTTCAGCAAAGGGATATCACCTTCAATATAAAACAACGACCTCTCCCAACTGGATTACATTGAATATCACTGGGAATGTTACCTCTTATACTATTTTAGACCTTGCGGCAGCTACCACTTATAATGTGCGTATAGCTTCTGTTTGTAATTCCGGTGAAGAAGGAACATTTTCTTCACCCGTTAACATTACTACCACTTCCTGCTCCACACCGATAAATGTAGCAGTGTCAACTATTACATCAACCAGTGTAAAGGTTACGTGGAGTGCCTTGTGCGGTGAAACAAATTTTTCGGTACGCTATCGGAAAACAGGCACTTCCGCATGGACCACCATTCCAAATATTATGCAACTGGGTTACCAGCTTTCAGGACTTCTTCCTTTGACAGCGTACCAGGTGAGGGTGCGTGCAAAATGTGGTGCTGAACCTTCAGACTATTCCACCATCGTTAATTTTACAACACTGAATGTTGCTGGCCCCCAACCAAGAAAAAATGTATTGCTGGTGATCGTAGATGATGCACGTTTTGATTCATATATGGCCAATGGTGGCCCTGCGTTCTTCGATGATAATTCCATCTCACGCGTAGCCAATGAAGGCGTAAATTTTAAATTGAGTTTCCCTGCCCAATCACAATGCGCTCCCAGCAGAGCTTCCATTACCAGTGGCCTGTATCCGCACATCCATGGTGTAACGGATAACCCTCCACAGTCAGTTTCAGATACGATCACTCAAATCACCTTGCCGCAAATTTTGCACACCAATGGTTATTATACCGGACTCATTGGCAAGTATCACATTTCGAAGCATCCCCAGCCGGGTTTTGATTTTTGGATGGAAGTTCATGGTAATGATTATACGAATACTAAATTTACGCTCAATGACACCACCCTCACTATTCCCGGACACATCACGGATATAGTGGCAGATAGTGCCATCGGTTTTTTTCACAAGGTGCCGCAGGACCAGCCTTTTTACCTCTGGCTCGCCTATGCAGCCCCACATACACCTCTAACACCACGCCCTCAGGATCTTGGAATCTTTAGCGGAGAGGTGATGCCGGGACCTGTCAGTCCTTTAAAGTATACCATGAACTATCCCGGATTTATGTACAGTTGCCACTCGGCAGATAACCCGGGAGTGATTCCGGATTTTTACCAGGGATATTTTGAAATGCTGAATGGAGTGAACGAAACACTCGGCAAAGTTTTCAATGAATTGACAACAATGGGGCTGATGGACAGTACACTTATCATATTTCTGAGTGACAATGGATATCTTATTGGTGAACATAAACTTTTGGAAAAGCAACTTGCCTATGAAGAGTCAATAAAAATTCCCATTTTCATGCGTTATCCGGGCCTTATTCCTGCAGGTGAACAGGTAACTGATAACCTGGCAATGAATATTGACATTGCACCTACTATCCTTGATTTTGCAGGTATCGAAGATACATTCGGAATGCAGGGCGTTTCATTATTAAAAATGATGAACAATACGGTGAAACGAAAAGAAATGCTGTACGAATTTTTCAATAAAGATTGCCTGCCTGACATCCGCGCTGTGCGCTCATTTGATTTTAAATATGTGAAATACAATTGCAACCAGGTCACCGAAGAGTTATTCGATCTGGTAAATGATCCCTATGAACTCACTAACCTGGTGAACCAAGCCGCTTATGCGCCGGTGCTTCAGCAATACCGGGATAAGCTTACCTTTTGGCGGAACTATTATCAGGATTTAACCTGGGATTCCGTTTCCACCTGCAGCCTGTCTAATCCACAACGTCTTATCAATGATGCGGGAAGCCCGTTAACATTTTTTACAGTCTATCCCAATCCTTCCAACACAAACGTTACCCTTCATTTTATTTCTTCTGAAAAAGCAACAGCAACGCTTCGGATAATGAATGCCATCGGTGTAACTGTATATGAAAGAAAATATACCGAAGAACAAACGGAATATGCAGAAACTTTTTCTGTTGAGCAATTGCCTGCTGGAAATTACTTTGCGGTTATGCAGCAGGGTGATCACGTTTATCAGCAGTCATTTAACAGGCAGTAATAAAACAGCAGTTGATTTTTTGCGTAACCGACTACACAAAAAACCTTTGTGCTAACGCAACTGCATGCTCATCTAAAAAATTTACGGGCCCTTCAGGGTTATGATGCTGATATACTGTAAATCAAGTGCTTTATAGCACAGTAGACGGTGAGAAACACAAACATCCGGTCGTTCATGATCGCTGATGAAAACTTTCCCTGTTAGTGCTGGAATTACCTTCTGGGATAGACTGAAAGATTTATCACATCACCTATAAGCCCAATACAGCAGGTTTTTGCAGAATGTCGTACTTTTGGCGCTTGCATAATTAAACTATTTCATCCTCAACATTTTGTGTTTTAACAATAAAAACTATCTCCCTTGAAAACCATTACACTGCTCGCTGCTTTCTGCCTTATCCTTGCTCCCGTTTTTGCACAGCAAGTTCCCCAGGTTCTCGAATTTTCTAATACGGAAAAGGGGTTTCTAGAAAATAAAGGGCAGGTAAAAGACTTATCAGGAAAAGTAAATGAGAAAGTAAAATTCATTTATAATAATGGCTTGTTCAATCTTGAATTAAATAAGAATGGTTTCAGCTACGAATTGTTCCAGGTGATTCCTGACAACACTGG
Organism: Chitinophagales bacterium; assembly: GCA_039919825.1. Classification (GTDB taxonomy): domain Bacteria; phylum Bacteroidota; class Bacteroidia; order Chitinophagales; family UBA10324; genus JACCZZ01. The sequence goes on from JBDSEW010000238.1 coordinate 3,712, forward strand.
CATGGATGAGGCGGGTTATAACCATGATAGTGATGATGAAGATAATTTTAACAACCGTATCGCGGGATCAACACGCATTGATGTGGTATTGCAGGGAGCAAACAAAAATCCAATAATAGAAGCTACCAATGCGACAGGTGCCTATTTCAATTTTTATTACAGCCCAATAGCTACAAATCGTATTGAGGGAGTGCTTGCCTACAATACCATCACCTATCGCAACATTTATCCGGGCATCGACCTGGTTTTCAGTGCTCCTGACAAGGAAGAAGCAACTCCGTTGCATTATGATTTTGTGGTTCATCCCGGTGGCAACCCCTATTTGATCCGGTTGCGTTACAATGGCAACCAGACCATATCAACCAACGATAACGGCTCTCTGAAATTGAATACATCGCTGGGTTACATTGAGGAAGGTAAACCGTTCAGCTATCAGCGTACGGAAAAAGAAGAAGTGGTTTCTGCATACGCGGTTGAAAAGAATGAAGTAAAATACCAAATAGGCAATTATGATAAAACGCAACCGCTGGTAATTGATCCAACACTTATCTGGGCCAGCTATTACGGCGGAGAAGATATTGAAGATGTTGCTAAAGTTTCTTCTGACAAAAAAGACCAGCCCATTTTTAGTGGTAATACCCTCAGCACTTTCAATATCGCTTCTTCAGGTGCCTATCAAACCAATTACGGCGGACAATCAGACATTTTTTTAGCTAAGTTTAAAGGAAATGGAAAACTAGATTGGGCCACCTACTTTGGTGGTGTAGACAAGGATCTGGGTTATGGGGCAGTTGCTGATAAATTTAACGATATTGTTTTATATGGTAAAAGCGGTAGTGATGGATTGGCAACAATAGGGCAAACCCTTAATGGTGGCGCCGGCGATGGATTAATTGTCAAATTTTCTGCAAAGGGAATTTTTAAATGGAGTACCTACAAAGGCAGTGCTAACGACGACCATTACAGAAATGTGAGGTGCGATAAGAAAGGAACTATCTACGCTGCCGGCTACACAGAAAGCAAACAGAATATTACCACTCCGGGAGCTTATCAAACTGAATATGGGGGATTTGGTGATTGCTTGCTATCCAAATTTTCGGCCACTGGAACTGAAATTTTTACAACCTATTTGGGAGCACTGGGTTCAGATAGGTTTCATGCAGTAAACCTCGACCTTTATAATCATATACTGTTACAAGGTACCACCGGCAGTACTACTGGAATGGCTACACCCGGAGCATACCAAACGGTTTTTGGTGGTGGAGAGGAAGATGTACTACTCGCTATGTTCGATACCAGCGGCAATAGGATCTGGAGTACTTATTATGGAGGAGAATTTTCTGATCGTGGTCGCGGAGTAGAGTCCGACATTGATGGAAATATTTATATAGGTGGGCTTACAGAGAGTGAACATGGTATATCAACACCAGGCGCACACCAGGAACAATGGACACCGGGTTTTATTGGCCTGGTTAGACAAGAAGATGGATATCTTGCCAAGTTCACCCCTGAAGGGCAACTTGTTTGGGGAACCTATTACGGTGGTGGAGGCTATGATCGCATTTGGGGAATCGCACTGGACCGTGAGGCACAGGCTGTATATGTTGCAGGCGGAACTCAAAGTAATGATAAAATTGGCACTCCACTCGGATGGCAACCGGAAAGAATTTATGGAACAGATGGATTTTTCGCGAGATGGGATTACGATGGCAATCTTGTGTGGGGAAGTTATTGGGGTGGCAAGTCAGAAGATCACCTACAGGATATAGAACCGGATGGAGAAGGATTTGTGTATGCACTCGGCGTTACCAATGCAGACCGGATGCCAATCACACTCAAGGTTCATCAGACAGATAACGCTGGCAAGGATGAAGCAATGCTTTACCGGTTTTATGCTGGAAGTGAATGTTATGATTATAACGAACCTAACGACGATCCCACCAATGCGAGACAGATTTTCGGATGGGCTCCCCTGGACTCGTTTTATTATGGATACACTGGAAGCATTGTGAATGCTCAGGATGACGACTGGTTCAAGCTAAAATTAAAATCAACAGCCAATAACTTCATGATAGTGCTTACCGATAAGCCAGCGGCTTATAACCTGAAGTTGTACAACAACCAGCAGGTTTTGTTGCAAACTTCAACCAATCCCCAGAACATGAACGATACGCTGTCTTACAACGGTGCTAACCCTGCTAACTACTTTATTCGTATCTCACATGGTCCAAATGTCTTCGACTCCATATTCTGTTACCGTTTAAAAGTGTTTATAAGCCCTATACCTTTCGTCTTAAAAGAAAGTGGAAATACTTTCTCAGCAAGTGAACAAGCCATTACCTCATTGCAGGTTTTTCCAAACCCAGCTGCTGATCAACTCTCCTTTAATATTACAGCTCCCTCAGCCGGAAATGGATCGTTGATGATCTATGATATGCTTGGTCGCCTGCGGTACTCCAAAGAAGTTTCTCTGGACGAAGGATATCAAACAATGAATATCCCCGTGATGGATCTCCCGAATGGAAGTTACCAGATGCTGCTGAAGAGTATTAATAAAAACTGGGTTGCATCCTTTATTAAGTCTGGTCATTAATCGTGATTGATGATTGGCCGGCAAAAGTGATTTTCTTTTTTCCAGTGATTTTCATGCTGCTTTAAAAACACCGCTTTTATGAAAAAAATTACCGGACTGCTCTTGCTTTTTGTTTTTCTGTTTTTGAAAATGGTGGCACAACCATCATGGAAAGCAACCCCGCGATGTCAAACTGCATTTGTTGAGAACAAAGGACAGGTGACTGATCAGCATGGTAAAAGAAACAGTGATGTGCTGTTTATCTATGCAAATGGGATCTTCAACCTTCAGCTTAAGCAGGATGGATTCAGCTATGAATTGTTTGAAGTTTCAAATACAGAATACATGATGTCTGAAGCCGGCATTCAGCAGGAAGGTACCCACGAGTTTACCAACCTTGTAAACGATCATCGCCAGCTTCGTTCTCACCGTATCGATGTGAAATTTGTGGGCGCTGATCCGCATGCAGCAATTGCGGGTGAGTCAGCTTCCGAAGCACTGTTTAATTTCTATACCTCAGCTGCTCCTTTAAATGGAATAACAAACGTTGCAGCATTTAATCAGGTAAAGTATAAAAATATCTATCCTGGCATCGACCTCGTATTTTCTGCTCCGGATGAATCTGCGGGTACTTTATTAAAGTATGAATGGATCCTTCATCCAGGTGCAGATGCATCAAAGATCGGCTTGCAGTATAATGGCGCTACTGCACTCATTCCAACAGCTGGTGAAGGCTTCAGAATACTTACAGGTACCGGCAGGATTGATGAAAGCAAAGTGATTGCTTTCAGGGCTGATGATAAATCGGCGGTAGCTGCTGATTATCGTTTTCATAAAAATACCATTGGATATACAATTGCCCGTGATAAAGCCAACACCATCATTATTGATCCCAATATTTTGTGGGCTTCCTATTACGGAGGAGAACTGTCAGAGGATATCAACAATGGAGAACTCGCGGTAGATAAACAGGCAAAGGTGATCCTTACAGGAAGCACATTCAGCACGTTGTATATCGCAACCACAGGCGCTTTTCAAACCACTTTCAGCGGCGGTTATCACGACGCTTTTATTGCCAAATTTAGCGCTGCAGGAAAATTATCCTGGGCCACCTATTATGGAGCTTCTGGTAAAGATGAAGGCCATGCAATAACAACAGATGGGGATAACAACATTTTAGTAGGTGGGCTTACTACAAGCCTTAACGGCATCGCTACTGCCGGATCTTATCAAACAACACTTGCTGGCTTTCAGGATGCTTTTGTAGTAAAATTTAATTCGAATGGCATCCGTCTCTGGGCAACTTACTTTGGTGGATCTATTCAGGATGAAATTCTGGACATGGATTGTGATAAAAACGGCAACCTCTATTTCACCGGCTATACAATCAGCCCGGATAAAATCGCAACAGTTGGTGCGCACCAGGAAACGATGAATAACCCTGGCGGAAACAATGGTGATGCTTTTTTAGGTGAATTTTCACCCGGAGGAAGTTTGAAATGGTGCTCCTATTTCAGTGGCCCTGCACAAGACCGTGCACATGGTATTTGTGTCGCCAAGAATGGCGCCCTCTATATTGAAGGCACGGCTGAAAGTCAAATCGAATTTGCCACCAGTGGGGTTCATCAATCAGTTTATGGAGGTGGTGGAACCGATGCGTTTATTGCAAAGTGGGATACAACAGGAATTTTTTTCTGGTGCAGTTATCTTGGTGGTATAAATGAGGACCACGGCCGTGGGGTAAAGTCAGATAGTAAAGGAAATGCATATTTGATCGGTTGGTCAGCCAGTCCTTCCGGTATTGGCAGCACAGGATCTTTGCAGGAATATTGGTTTGAGGCGTATGAAAATGACGGAGATCCGAAGTATGATGGTTTTATTGCAAAATTTCATCCTGATGGTACCCGTGAATGGGGAACCTATTACGGGGGCATCGGCAAAGACCAGATGTTTACTCTTGCTGTTGACGAAGACAAAGATGTAGTGTATTGCGGTGGATTAACATCAAGCACTTCCAACATAGCTTCCGCCGGCTCCTATCAGCCTGTTTACGGCGGATCAACGGATGGTTTTCTTGCAAAATTCTCATTTGCAGGAACAAGGTTATGGGGTACCTACCTGGGAGCAGAAGACAACGATGAATTACATGGACTTGGGCTGGATAAAAACGGATACGCATACCTTTTTTTATCTACCGAAGGAAGCACCTTTTCAGCAACACCTGATGCCTATCAAACCACTTCAAACGGGTTGGTTGAAACAATCATAACCCGTTTCAATGTGTCTGATGCCTGCTATGATAAATATGAACCCAACAATACGTATAGCGCCGGTAGTATTATCAAGGCATTTGACGATCCAAACTTATGGGGTTACACAGCAGCCATCGCATCATCAGCGGATGCTGATTGGTATAAGATTAAGCTTTCAGCCACTACCAATTTAAAACTGGTGCTTACCGACTTGTTTGCTGATTATGACCTGAAGTTGTATAAAGCCAATGGACAGCTACTTTTTTCTTCAGCCAATGCCGGTACCGTTGAGGAAACCATCATTTATAACAGTGCACCCAATGGCAACTACCTCGTTGAAATTGTTCATACCGCCTCAGCATTCGATGCAAATAACTGTTACCGGATACTTCCGATCACCAGTGCCACACCATGGTTTATGAAAGAAGGTGAAGAGTTACTTCAATCTTCGACCATTTTGCAGGCAAGCATTTACCCGAATCCTGCATCAGGAAAAATTTCACTGAAGCTGACCTCATTTAATCCAACAGAAGTAAAAGTTACAGTTTATAATCTATTGCATCAGCCGGTCTTTTCCAAACTTATGGACGTAACGGAAACTACGCAGGAATTACAAATTCCGGCAGATCATTTGACCCCCGGATTATACGTTGTCGAAATTTTGAAGGGGGATGCGAAAACAATGCTGAAGGTGATGTTGCTATAGCATTGGTAGATCTGCACAAATTCATATAACACTATAGTAAGCACACTTTCGAGTCTGGAGATTATAGAATATAAGGCAATCTGAGAATCAGAAAAAAGTCTGAGTTTCACATATTCCATTGTATTTCGAAACATTCTAACAACAGTGCAAACCTGAATCTTTTGATTGAAAAATTGAACGAAAGAACATTTACATTTGAATAATTTAAAAAATAGCATTATGCAAATAAGACTGTTACAAATGCTTCTTATAGGAGTATTAGGTTTAGGTGCATATATCATTTTTAGTTCAAGCTGCGTCCCGAAAGGTGGCTTTTCAGTGAGTGGTTTTCTTTTTGGCAGACCATTATTAACAACCGTTGACGACACATTAGCAGGTTTAATGCTCACAAATCCGCAAGACAATCGAGTGGTGAATTTATTTGCATCATATCAGGACAAACCACTTGACACCAAAACGCTTTCTCATATCGCCGCAAATTATTCAACAGATGTGGCTACATTCTATTTTCTGCAAAAAGAATATCAAAATGAAAACAACAAACAAGCGCAGGACCTTTATGCTGCAAACCTGGACCTTTTATCTTTAGGTGACAATATGAGTGAATTAAATCTACTGAAAGATTATTATGTGGCATTTGTTCCCGGGTTAGCATACAATGACACTTCAAACGGTGGAAATTTTGCACGTCAAAGAAGGCTGCTCACTTCGGCAGGAATTGCAAATGAAATGATTGTTACTGATGATTGGGGAATGAGTGACGACAATGCAGCAATTGTAGCGGCACGACTTAGAGAGTTAAGCATTCTGCATGAAAAAATAATTGTTGTTAGCGCAAGCAAAGGTGGTTTGGAAACAGCCCTTGCATTAGGAAAAATTCTAAAACCTGAAGAAACCAAACCAATCAAAGCATGGGTAAGTGTTGGCGGTGTCCTTCGCGGCAGTCCTGTGGCTGACACTTTTTTATGCTGGCCAAAATGCTGGATTGCAGAAATTGGTCTGATGACAAAAGGGAAAAAAATAAACTTACTACAGGATGTCAGCTACAAAAAAAGAGAACAAGAATACAAGCAACTTCCATTTCCCGACAGCATTAAAATCATTCATTTTGTTGGCGCGCCAATGGCTACAATGATTAACAAGGACATAAGAGGTCTTTATTGTTCAATAAAAAGTTTGGGGCCTAATGACGGACTTACGCCCCTTGCCGATGAAGTAACGGCAAACGGAATTGTAGTTTCAGAAGTTGGTTTAGATCATCATTATCGTGACCCCAACATTGACAAAAAAACCATTGCGCTTGCGCTGGTAATTGCACAAATTGAAAATTAAAAATGGACCAAATAAAAAATCATTGGGAGAATATTTATTTAACGAAACAACCAAACGAAGTGAGTTGGACACAAGAGGTGCCAGCAACTTCGTTGTACCTACTGCATAATGCTCATTTAGAAAAATCAGCCAATATCATTGACATTGGAGGTGGTGAAAGCAAACTTGTTGACTTCCTTCTTGACGAAGGTTTTGAGAACATTACGGTGCTTGACATCAGCGAACAATGTTTGACAAGAGCTAAGCAATGACTTGGCGATAAGGCGAAAAATGGCATGATAGGGCAGCTTTTCACTTTCTGACAACTGAATCACCAATCATAAAGTATCTTTCAATAGGCAGACAAGCCGTAAAAGAAAACGGTTTTGTAACTATCGGAACATTCAGCATGGCAGGGCCAAAAAAATGTAGCGGACTTGATATTAAACAATACAGTGGAGAAACTTTGACATTAGAACTTAAAAATGGTTTTGAGAAATTAAAGTGCGTCTCAGAGAATCACACTACTCCATTCAACACCACACAGAATTTTTTATTTTGCAGTTTTAAACGCAGAGAATTGAAAAATTGATACAGCACGTAATTGAATGAACTGCTTGGCATCTGAGAAAAAATATTCAAGTTCATCAATTTTACGAGGAGTATAAGCCCTCGTGACGGTTAAGAAAGTAACGTATCGCAGGGCCTGCAATAAGAATAGTTACAAAGGTCATCACGACCAAACCAACAAACATCTTTTCATTTATGATTCCGGCCTGAAGTGCCAGCATACCCAATACAATTTCCATTGATCCTCGCGCATTCATTGCGAAGCCTACTGCAATAGCTTTGTTTGTTTTGAAACCACTTAAACGCGCTCCGATAAACCCACCAATCAATTTTCCCAAACATGCAATCAACAGCACGAAAATGCAAATGAATGCATCGAAATCCTTAATGAAATTAACGCGTAAACCGATGGAAACAAAAAATAGAGGTGCCAATAGATTCGATACAAATTCATGCAACATATCTTTCGATTTGCGGCTGAACTGCCTGGAATCGCCCACTGCTACACCGGTTAAAAAAGCACCAAATATTGCGTGAATACCAACCCATTCTGTAAAGATGGCTCCGAGCAGGCAAATGATAATGGCCAATGCTAATGAAACACCCGGACCTTTAAATTCACGTGATACAAATCCAAAAAGTCTATCAATTGCTTTTCGTCCCTCCGTTAAAAGAATAATTGTAAAAATCATCACCAGTAAAACTGTCTGCCACAATCCCATGCCTTCCTGTTGTAAATCACCAAGACTTATTACTACCGTAAATAATATCCAACCAGCAAAATCATTGATCATGGCAGCGGTAAGCAGCAGACTTCCGAATCGTGATCGTCCTAACTCAAGATCAAACAGAATTTTTGCAAGCACAGATAAAGCTGTTATTGATAATGCAGTTCCCATAAACATAGCAGGAACCAACTTGCTGGTCTGACTATTATTTAAAAAATGATCAAAGAAAATCAAGGTGCCGGCAAATCCGGCAGCAAAGGGAAACACGATACTTGATAAACTGATTTTTGCGGCTGCCTTCCCTCTTTTCAATACATCGTCCAGATGCACTTCCATTCCTGCTACAAAAAGAAACAGGATGATGGCGATTCGTGAAAGGCCGTCGAATCCGACTTGTGCATTGGCAGATGAAAAAAATATTGCCTTAAAAAAGGCAGGAAACAAGTTGCCAAGCACAGACGGGCCTATTAATAATCCTGCGATCAATTCCCCCATTACGGCCGGTTGTTTCCATTTCCTAAATAACTCACCAAGCGCTCTTCCAAGCAATAATAAAGTGGTAACAATTAAAAGAAAGGATATAAAATCATGCGATGAATTTGAAGCCATAACCTAAATATTAAAATTTCAGAGGAGAGTGAAGCAATCAATTGCATTGTGAACGCCGCCGAGGTAGTTTTCTTTCTTATTCCTCTATAACCATAAATATTAGTCATCTAAAAAGTCAAATTGCTAATCTTCAACCTAATCATTTGCTGATTGTAGCTATGTTTTCTTTACTTAAGTCTGTATATAAAAGCACTTATCGGTTGCGTGTGGTTATCACAATTATGTTTCACCTGAAAAATCCCTCTTGGGCACATGCAGAGAAACATTTTCTCTGTTGATGAAAAAGAAAAGGTGGCATTGCGCCACCTTTATCAGTCTTAAATATTGATCTTGCTATTTCACCACAATCATTTTCTTAGTTGCAAATTGCTTTTCATTGTTTGCAATCACCACTTCATAAATTCCTGGAATCAGTGAAAGATTTTTTACAAGCAACTGTTGGGAGGCAACACTCAATGCTTTTGAATATACCTGTTTTCCAAGCAGATCAAAAATCTTTAAAGTAGCATCTTCGGTAATCCGGTAAGTCATAGAAAAACTGCCCTGGTTAGGATTCGGGTAAATTTCCATTCCATTGTTTATTTCTGGGGCGTTTGCTGAAACCTCCACCCCTACCTGTATCTTAAGCAAAAAACCATCGTCAAATCCACCAAATATTTCTTGTGCTACACCAGGCGTGCTAAGTCCCTCACTTTCTGCTGTTCCAACCATAAACATATTTATATTTTCATTGTCCACCGCGATAGCAAGAGTACTCTCTCTTTCAGGGCCTCCGTAATAACTACCCCAGATTCGGTTACCGGCAGAATCAAACTTTTCTATAAACATATCATCCTTACCGCCCCAGACAGTTTGAAAACCATCTTCTGTTCCTACAATAGTGGAAGAATTTGTAGTGCCTGCGAGATAGGGATCATTACCAATCATGGTAACGGCACGGCCACGATCTTCCGCACCATCGCCAATGTAAGTTGACCAGATCGGATAACCAAGCGTACTCCATTTCATTATTACTGCATCATGAGTAGGTTCGCCGGCCCCATCATACCCTTGGCTCCATACCGGTTGAAAAGTGCCTGGTGTAGAAACCCCGCTGTCGCTCGCACTATACCCAATAAAATAAACAAATTCGCCTAAAGGATCAACCCTCACTCCCCTTCCACGATCTTCAACCTCACCTCCCCAGTAAGAACACCATTTTAATGCGCCGGTTGGGCTGTACTTTGCAAGCAGGTAGTCTTGTCCGCCCGCATTATAGTCACGGTAAGCATTTTTCTTGATGCCAAACTCACTTCCTGTACTTCCATTGATGTAAATATTTCCACTAATATCTGCATCTACGCTTCTGCCATGGTCTTCGCTTTCTCCTCCCAAAAACGTACCCCATATCAGTTCACCTGAAGCCGTCCATTTGCTAAGAATTAAATCTGAATGCTTGTTGTTTACCGGCTGCCATGCATCAGGTGTCGCAATGCCGCTATCGCTGTTCGAATAGCCTACCATAATAATGTTCCCGTCATGATCCATCTTTAAGCGGCGAATGATATCCTCATCTTCACCCCCGTAATAGGTAGCCCAAACCCGGTACCCTGAAGGATCAAAATAGGCAAGAATGCCATCTTCTACTCCCGCAAACACCTCCTGATGCATGCCGTTTCCAAGAGTTACAATGCCATCAGGACTGGTAGTATGTGCACCCAAATAAATATATTCAGAATCATTTACGATACATGCTCTGGCCCTGTCGAGCCCTGAGCCTCCGTAGTAAGTTCCCCAGATACGTCCACCATTCGGATCGTATTTTTCAATATAGATGTCGATGTCTCCAATTTTCTCGGTCTGGTAAGCGCCATCCGTTGCGATATTATCTGAACTGTAGGTACGGCCTGTAATGATTACATGATCCTCACTGTCAACTGCCAGTCCGCGGGCTTCATCGCTTTCCAGCCCACCGGCATAGGTAGCCCAAACAAGTGTTGGGTCAATTACAAGGGATTGCTTCACATCATAATTAGGTACATTAAAACTGATGAAATCATTTTCTTTTTTAAAAGATACACTTACCGGTAATACTTTTATGCCTTCTTCATTTTGAAGGAAAGATTCAGGAATCATTTCAAAAATTCGTCCCAGTCCATTGGAGGTTTCCAAAGTACCATTGTCGTAGATCTCCTGGTTGTTAGCACCGAGATATCGGTAGCGGATATCACTTGCATTTCCACCGGGATGAACTACAAAGTCATAAGCAAGAGCTCTCAAAGGATATTGATCGGGGCTTGCAATCATCACCAGGTCAATGTTGTCATAAAGATTTCTGTAGGTAATTTTATTGTATTGCTTTACATCTGTCAAACCATTTTGTGGCGTATAAGACAGGTAGTAATTGACATAGTCAGGCAACATTTCTTCAGCAACAATTTGGGGATGCTCATTGGCTCCTGAAAACTGCAGATCTATTCTGCTGCTTTTATAATGGAAATCAGGAAGGGGTGCATCTTCAGGATCAAGATTATGTGATTCAGCATAACCTTTTGCTTCAGAAATGCTCTGAGGATTTGTTTCAATCGTAAACAAGTCGAAGCTGATCGTATTGGGCTTCAACTGCACCTTGATGCCCGGACGGATATACATATACAACAAGTCTTCTCTTTCCCTGCCATTTTGATCACGAAACTGGCCTTTGTTTTCTATGAAACCAAGCGTTCCATTTAACGGAGTTTTTTTTGGCATTTGCGCGGAAACAGCAGTAAACCCAAGGAAGAAAAGCACCAGAAACTGGAGAGCAATCATCCGCATTTGTAAACCCTTACTCATAGTTAAATATGATTTTAGAATTAAGAAAAATATAATTTTATGCTCCCTGAATAGAGATTTTCTGGTTAAAGATTTTTGGTGTAGTTACACGTATTTTTCATACCTGCTCTTGACTTGAATTTGCAAAGCTATTCCATTCGGACAAAAGGACTTTTAAAACTTTCTTAACAACTTGTTAAAATGAATCTCCCCGCAGTAGAACTGCGAGGTATTTTCATGGAACTTTTCTGTTTCGTAACAAGCATCCCGTAGCAGAGGTACGAGGAATTATTTGATTAAAGGGGCAAAAATAATCCATTTGTTTTACAGAACAATATTTTTGATTACGGGCAGCCACAACAAAATGCATTGATATTCAAGGGTTGATACGATTGTCGGGGAGCACTTTCTTAATTCAGCCATCTGATCATGTTTCCGGTATCCCAAGCTGTAAATCATAGTGCTGACTATATTTTGATACCCAAATTGATCAATCCCTTGATATAGTCTAATTTTCGCCCTTCATTTAATAAATCCACACAGATGAAATTCACCTTAACAACCAATATTTTGTATCGTCATGTTACGAAATGGTCATTCTTTTTTATTGTTTCTTTTTGCAGTCTTGATGCGTGTTTGGGCCAGGTGCCTGCCATTACATGGGCAAAAACATTCGGGGGTCCGGGTAATGATGTGATGCAGGATATTTATCCCACAGCAGATGGCAATTATATCATGCTTGGCTTAACAGATTCAACCGGCGGTGATGTAACGTGTACTATAAAAGGCAAACATGATACCTGGGTAATTAAAATGGCACCTGACAGCACCATCCTATGGCAGAAATGTTTTGGCGGATCATTAGAGGAGGGCAATCCAAATTCAAAAATCATCCAAACCAGCGATGGAGGCTACCTTTTTCAAACGGAAAGCTGGTCAGACGATTTTGATGTGGTAGGCCATCACTCCGCGAGCGACGCCTGGACCGTTAAGCTCGATGAAAATGGCAACAAAGTATGGGCGCATTCCTTCGGAGGCACCGACTTTGATACCCCAAGGTTTATGCTGGAATTACCCGGTCACAAGTACCTCCTGATGTCCCGCACCACTTCACAAAATGGAGATGTACCCTTGAATGAGGATCCGGTTTTATTTGATGCATGGGTGTTTGTGGTGGATATTAATGGAACAATTATTCGAAACAATATTTACGGTGGTACCGGCGATGATGATTTATTCAAAGCAATTCTTCGTGCGGATGGCACGCTTGCCATGTTTGGATTAACCAGTTCCCATGACGGCGATTTGGAAGGTCTTGACGTGCATGGCACTGATGGATGGATGCTGGTAACGGATACTTTAGGTAATGTTATTTCAAGCAAAGTATATGGCCAGGCTAATGAAGAAGATATTTTAGATGTTTATCCCACAGCGGATGGAGGGTTCATCACTTTTGGAGATACGCAGGATCCAACGATTCCTGTGGATAAGGGATCATACCATGGTGACTTTGATTTTTGGGCGATGAAACTTGATGCCGCAGGAAATATGCAATGGCAGGGAGTTTATGGAGGTATAAAAAGAGAACAGTTGCATCGTGGTGCTGTTTCATCCTATGACGGAAGCTATTTTTTAAGTGGTTCTACACTTTCTACAGATGGGGATATCGAAAATGAAGACAATAAAGCCCGCGAATATTGCCTGATGCACATTGCTGCTGATGGGTCATTTTTATGGAGTGTAGCAGTAGGTGGCAGTGAGCCTGAATATTGCTATGCGATGATCGATGGTGGCTTTGTTGCAGGGGGTGCCTATTCTGACGACGGTGATGTAGTTGGTCTTCAGGGAGATGCTGACGGCTGGGTAATTAAATTTGACATTCTCACCTTGGTTCAGGAAATGGAATCGCCGGCTGGCTTAAGTATTTATCCAAATCCTTCAGGTGATAACATTCACGTAAATCTTTCAGGCATCCTGCAACCTTCCATAGTAGAAATAAAAAATATGTTCGGTGAAACTTTGTATTCCTGCACTCCCAACCGAAAAGAGATAGATATAAATGTGTCTTCCTGGAGCAGTGGGGTTTATTACCTCATAGTTGGAAACACACTAAATGGTGGCAGGCAGTATGTAAAAGCTTTTGAAGTGGTTAATTAAAATTTCCGGGAAAAAACTCGAATCACCATTTGCATCGCAGGACTTTCGCACTCTTCAGAAAGTAAATTCCGCAGGTGCATACTAAAAGCCTTAAGAAATCCTTAAGTATAAAAAAATTGTAGTATGAAAAAAGTAATTGTTGTCCTTGTGATTCTTATTGGTCTCGTAGTGCTTGCAGCCATTGCCATTCCTATTCTGTATAAAGATAAAATAGTAGAAAAAATTAAAAGCACTGTGAATGAAAAGATAAATGCGAAAGTAAACTTCGGATCATTTGACCTCACGATACTTGGAAATTTCCCGAACCTTACCCTTTGCCTGAATGATATTTCCGTGATTGGTTCCGGTGAGTTTGAAGGGGACACACTCACTTCCATTAAGGAGCTCGAAGTAAGTCTGGATTTGATGAGCGCTATAAAAGGCGAACAAATAAAGATCAGGTCTGTCAATCTGCATCAGGCGCTTATTAACCTGCTGGTTTTAAAAGATGGGAAGGCAAACTGGGACATTACAAAGCCAGCTCCCGCAACCACAGCAACCACCTCCTCTTCTTATAATATTGCTTTGAATGACTATCGCCTCGATCAATCTGAGATCCGTTATAATGATGAATCGGCAGGAATAAGTTTGGTATTGAAAGATGTCAACCACAGTGGTAAAGGTGATTTTACACAGGATCTGTTCGTTCTTTCTACCAACACGGAGATAGCAAAAGCATTTGCGTGGTATGGCGGTGTAAATTATTTAAACG